>JBDTHH010000131.1:0-33679 GCA_039937055.1 Ktedonobacteraceae bacterium
AAACCACTCTAAAGATTTTTTCTAAAATTATTGCGGATTTTATGCTCATTCTAAATTATTCCGGACGGCACACGGAGAACACAAAACCTTTTACTGATCAACTTATTCTACGGAGAGCGTAGACGTACGTAAATTATTTCGCGTACTTTTTCCACGCTAAGAATAGAATTAATATTAATTCCACGCTTATAATAGACGGCACAATCGCACAAGATAGAGAAGAATTAGCGAGAGCAGAGGCGTGTGGGAGTCGAACCCACCAGGGACCGCGCTGAGCGACCCCCCAGCCGTTTTGAAGACGGTGAGACCCACCGGGACCCCTACACCTCCATGGTTGCGTGACCTATTGTGCCATGCCATCGTGAGCTTGTCAAGCGAGGGCGCGCACCCGCTTCACGTCCACTTCCACGAGGGATCTCACCATCAGCTCGGCTGCGCGCAGGCCTGGCAGGTCGCGTTCTCCGGCGACGGCGATGCAGCGCATGCCGGCGGCGTGCGCTGCCTGCACACCGGCTACGGCGTCCTCGATGACCAGGCTGTGGGCCGGCGGGACGTGCAGTTCGCTGGCAGCCTTCAGGAAGAGATCGGGCGCGGGCTTGCCGTGCGTCACCTCTTCACCGGATACCAGCACCGACAGGTAGCGCTTCAGTTCCAGCACGTCGCTCACCAACTCGATGTTCTCGTTGGGGGCCGATGATGCCAGCGCCTGGGCGAAACCTGCCGCGTGCAGGCCCTGCATCAATTCGATGGCGCCGGGCAGCGGTGCCGCCGTCTCGCGAATGAGGTCGCGGTAATAGGTCTCCTTGCGGTTGGCAAGGGCCTGCATGCGTTCCACGGTCAGAGGTCCCCAGAAAGTGGGGATAATATCGTTGTTGCGCTTGCCAAAGGTAGCCCAGAAATCGGCGTCCGTGAAGGGGACGCCCTCTTCGCGCGCGAGCCGGTGCCATGCCTGGCGGTGCGCTTCCGCGCTATCGATAATGACGCCGTCAAGGTCCCAGATGACGGCCTGAATGGTGTGTGACATAGAATAACGTCGCGCTCCTGCCTATGTATTTGCTTCCATCATATCACACGACCCTTCTATGGACGCTTGTCTCCCTGCATGATAAAATGGCGGCGATGCTCATCTGCCGGTGAGCAATCGCGTTTTTTTAGGAATGGACTAGCAGAGATGAGCGATCGCAGCTTCTTCAACGAGGAGATCGAAACGCTTCCCAGGGAACAGCTCAAGGCCCTGCAACTGGCGCGACTTCAGACGATTGTCGAGCGCGCGTATACGCAGAACCAGTTTTACCGCCAGCTCTACGATGAGGCCGGGGTCAAGCCGGCGGATATCCGGGCGCTGGAGGATATCCGCAAGCTGCCGTTCCTCGAAAAGAAGACGGTGCGCGCGGCCTATCCTTACGGGCTGGCCTTCGTCAAGCCGGGTGGGCCGGGTGGCGCGGTTGAGATCCACGCGACCAGCGGGACGACGGGCAAGAGCGTGCCGGTCTTCGCCACGAAGAAGGATATCGCGTACTGGGCCGACCTCAACGCGCGCGAGCTGTGGATGACGGGGATGCGGCCTGGCGATATTCTGCTGAATTGCTATGGCTATGGTCTGGCAACGGGCGGCTTTGGCTTCCATTATGGCGCGCTGGCTATGGACGTGATGGTGATCCCTATGGGTTCCGACGCGCGGCAGTACGACCGCATGCTCGACTTCATCGTTGATTTCGGGGTCACCGCGCTCTGCATGACGCCTTCGGTTGGCCTCTACGTGGGCGGCAAGGCGCGCGAGCGCGGGGTGGATTTTACTGACACGAAGCTCAAGATTGGCCTCTTCGGCGCCGAACCCTGGCCCTGGGAGACGCGCTTGAAGCTGGAGGAACTCTTCGGCTTCACGGCCTACGATGAGTTTGGCATGACCGAGTTCCTGGGGCCGGGGATGACTTGCGAGTGCCAGCAGCGTGATGGCATGCACGCCTGGGCCGACGCCTTCCTGGTGGAGTGCATCGATCCCGAAACCGGCGCCTGGGTCGAGGAGGGCCAGGACGGCGAGCTGGTCTGGACCTGGCTGGCGGCTGATGGTACGGCGATGATCCGCTATCGCAGCCGTGACCTCTCGCGTATGTGGTGGGAGGAGCGCTGTGCCTGTGGCCGCACGCATCCCAAGATCGCCGCTATCAAGGGGCGCAGTGACGACGCCGTCTCCATTCGCGGCCTGATCGTCTTCCCCAGCCAGGTGGAGGCCGCCCTGGTGCAGTTCCCGCAGACCGGCTCGAACTTCCGCATCATCGTTGATAAACGCCACGCCCTCGATACCTTCGATCTCAAGGTCGAGGTCAAAGATCCCGCGCTGTTGATGGACGAAGCGCGCCAGCGCTCCCTGGCAGTGCAGATGGCCGAAGCCGTGAAGACCGTGACCGGCAACACGCCACATGTGGAACTGGTGGCCGCCGATAGCCTGCCGCGCGCCTCCGGCGGTGAGTCGAAGACGGCCAGCTCGCGCGTGGAAGATCGACGCAATTCGTAGGGACTCGATTTATCGAGTCACTACGATGGCCAAAAGCACGTTGCTAACGGATTTGGTGGCATCAATACGTTGGCCTGTGCCTTCGCGGGGGTCATAGCTCATCTCGCTCAGCGTATAACGCCATGCATATACAGGATTATCCCGATTGCCCCGGTGGCGTTGTTCAACATGTGCAAGAGCATGCCGGGCCAGATGGAGCGTGTGCGCCAGCGCAGGAAGGCCAGGGCTATGCCGATGAGCGCCAGGATGGGGAATGAGGCCAGGTCGGCATGCACTGCCGCGAAGACGATGGCGCTCAGTACGATGGCCCAGCCGACCACCATGCCGCGCCGCAGACCGGGGAAGAGGAAGCCACGGAAAAAGGTCTCCTCGCAGAACGGCGCCACGAAGACGGCCAGGAACAGCACGGCATAGGTGGTGATGGGAGCGACCTTACCGAGTCGCAAGTACACCTGGTCGTTGGTTTGCAGGTTCAGGTGCAACGTCGTAATCAAGGCCTGGTATAGCTCATTGGCGATGAGTATGCCGACCAGCAGCAGCACCAGCCAGAAGATGACCGGGGGAACGCGAAAACCGCGAAAACCTAGCGCGCGCAGTGTCTTACGGGGCGAAGGAGTAGCCGCGGTTGTCGCGGCCACGGCCCGGCGCGCAAAATACATGGGGGCAATCAGAAACGCGCTCTGGATAATCAACGAGAAGAAAACCGTGACGATTGCCCCCGCCAGGTCTCTCTGCCAGGGCAGAGGAGCCGTTGGTGTGGCTGTGTTTCCGCCCAGGCTCGACAGGCCGATTGAAAGGACGAGCCACGGCACAATGGTCAGCAAAACTCCCTGGAATGTCTGCTGGAGCGACCAGGGAACTTGCTCTGTTGCAGGCTCTTCTGGTGCCAATTGCGCACCAGGGCGTGGTTCCTGGAGCGTTTGCTCGTTGCGTGGCTGTTCCAACTCGGAGGCCTCCATCTGCTTTTCTTATGCCTATTATAGTGCTCGCGGTTCCCTCTGACCAGCACTTTGATTCTCTGGCGGATATGGTATACTACGTAAAACCAAATCTTTCCATGGTGACATTATTCAGGAGGGAAGGGATTCTTGGCAGGTAGCATCGAAACAAATCCGGCTGAAAGCCCAAACTGGCGTAAACATAAAAATGCCTGTCCATTTTACCGGGAAC
Source organism: Ktedonobacteraceae bacterium (assembly GCA_039937055.1). Classification (GTDB taxonomy): domain Bacteria; phylum Chloroflexota; class Ktedonobacteria; order Ktedonobacterales; family Ktedonobacteraceae; genus JALYTT01. The sequence continues at coordinate 3,686 of JBDTHH010000131.1, forward strand.
GCTGGTTCCCTGGGAGCGATTTCATGGCAGGCGAACCCATGTACCAGGTCTTTTGTATGAAAGGCACACCGCCTCTTACCACTGAAGAGCAAGACCAGTGTTTCCGTAGTAAAGCATGTTGCTGGCGTCTGGCCGCGCAACGCACTACTTCCGACGCATCATCCGCCGCCGAACAACCCGCCGGTACACAAAAATCCTCGCGCGTCTCCTGACGCTCGTTGAACCAGCCAAAGCCAGCAGTTGGAACCGCTGGCCGACTCGTGTTCGCTCCTCACCCAGGCGCTACTGCTCGTAGACCCAGTGCTCTGAAGCCAGGTTGTAGGTAAGGACCTCCTCCGGTTTGAAGAAGAGGCTGATCTCTGTGTGCGCGCTCTCCGGGCTATCCGAGCCATGAATGATGTTGTAGCCAATTTCGAGGGCATAATCCCCGCGAATGGTGCCAGGAATGGCTTCAGCGGCATTGGTGGCTCCCATCGTTGTGCGCACGACGCTGATAGCTTTGGGTCCCTCTACCACGCCGACCACTACAGGGCCTGAGGTGATATGCTTGACCAGGCCGGGATAAAAGGCCTTGCCTTTATGCACGCCGTAATGTTCTTCGGCGAGCGCCTGGGTGATCTGGAGCATCTTGAGGCCAACGAACTTCAGTCCGCGCTGCTCAAGGCGCGTGATAACGTTGCCGACGAGGCCGCGCTGGACCCCCTCGGGTTTGATAATGATAAGTGTACGTTCCATATATGTGAACTGCTCCTTCTATATCAGGCGGTCACCAGGGGAAGAATCTGACGACATACCTTCTTCATCTCTACACGGACACGTCCCAGGTTAGCGGTGTGACGGGTGGTGACGATGAGGATCAGATCGCTGACCTCTGCCAACTGGATGGTGCCGATCTGTGTTTCAATACTTGTGTGACGAATCTCGCCCTGGTTAATCTGCTGTGCGTAATTGCTAATGGAGCCAAAGGCGGCGGCCGACATTGCCCCGATCACTTCTTCATCTTCACTGTGCAGTGTTCCCGTGACGATCAGCCCGTCCTTGCCGACGAGAATGGCGCCGGAGACATCATCAAGCTCGGTTAACCGTTGTAGAATGGCATCCACGTTTGACTCCTTCTATGCTAGTATTGTGCGGCGACTGCTCTAGTTGTTCTGGCCTTTGGCCCGCTTGGCCATGGTGAGCGCTTTGTTGTAGGCCTCCATGGCCTGGAGATATTCTCCCTGGCGCATGTAGGCGTCTCCCAGGACGCGATAGCCTATGGAATACTTGGGGGCCAGCTTGAGCAGCGCGCGCGTGTTGCTGATCACATCGCCCAGGAGGTCTGGCGCGTTCCGTATGATGACCCGGTACTCTTGCATGGCGTCGTCATAGGCGCCGGCAAGTTGACACTGGTATCCTCTAAGTAAGCGTTCTCTATAGCCAGGGTTGTCATTGGCAGGTTTTGGCGCCGGGGAGCCATTGGATGGTCCATTGCTAGCGAACAGCGCCTGCTCCATGGGCAGAGCCGACCACTGTTGCATAGGTTGCAAGCGGAAGGCTGGCCGCTTCATCGTCGTTTCCAGCTCGTTGTCGAGCACGGTATCGGCGCGATAGGCGGGCAACGCGACGCGATCAGGCCTGGGCGCTGGTGTGGCGGGCCACAAAGGTTCGGCCGGCTGTGCTGCTGGCATGCTCGTTGACGAGGCCGGGACCACCATATCGGCCAGGTTGGCCGCCGGTTGTTCAAATCTGTCAGGCTGAGCCAGGGCTGACGCGGGAAGTTCCTGGGATTGAGTTTCCTGCGCGATGCTGGAGAGTGCTCCCGGTTCTAGCGGGACGAACCCCTGTGAGCGCAGGCCATATTCCAGGTTCTCCAGGGTGGTAAACACATGCTGGTCTACATCTGGCTGTGGCGCCACGGGGGGCACGAGTTGTCCAAGCCAGGGATTGGCGGCTTCTAGCTGTTCTGCCCTGACTCCTGACACTGTGAGTTGTTCAAGCCAGGAATTGCGCGGCTCCCCCTGTTCCATGCTGGTGGCCGGCGTGGCCCAGGGATCAACGTATGCAGGTTGTGGCGTATGCGTAAGCTGGCTCAACCAGGGATTGACCGGCTCTGGTTCAGATGCCTGCGACAACTGCTCAAGCCAGGGATTGGCCGGCTCGCTCTGTGTCTGCTGAACATATGGCTCTGACCAGTAGGCAGGGGATGGCTGCTCGTCGATGTGCGCCACCGGTTGAGCCGGGAGGTCAATGGGTGCCGCTTCGGCCGCCCTGGTGACAGGTTCTGCCTGTTCCAGCGTTCCGGCCGCCAGTTCTTCTGGCTCAGAGGCTGAAGATTTCTCTATCTCCTCGGCCCCAAGCGACTTCAACCACTCAGGCCAGCCCATATCTATATCGTTATCCTCTGAAGCAAAGGGGAAAGGCAGTTCCATGTCCTGTTCGGCCTTGGGAGACTTCTTTTCCGGCTCTGCTTGTCTGGAAGCCGTGGCGGCCGGCTCTGGCGCACTGGGCGTAGGCCGGTCCTCCTGGCCTGGTTGCGGCTCCGTTGTGGTGGACGCATCGGGGGCAGAGAGATCTCCGCCTGGTTGCCGCCGCTCCTGCCTGGTCAATGTATCGAGCCAGGCCGGTGGGGTAGGGTGCTCTGCCTCTTTGGTCACCTGGTGAAGACCGTTCCCAGACTCCAGTTCATGGCCGATGCCAAGCTGCGCCTGCCAGGAATCGGCGCCTGCCTCATTCTGGCCCCAGGCTTCGAGGGGCGAGCCAAAGGAAGACCACGAATCAGCGCTCAGATCGCTCTGCGGGTACTCGCTCGCAGGCTGCTGATCGGGTGCGGGTGCTACGACAATATTGGGGCTGTCCCAGCCGAAGATGGGTTCAGCCGCAGAGGCGTCGCTGGCAGAAAGTAGCGCGCTCACGGGTGCGGGTGTGTTATCAGCCGGAAGTAGTGCTGGGATAGGCTGTACATCCTGTGCATCGGCCGTGGACAACTGGACAGGATTTTTCTTGATCAGGGCCAGGAAAGGATTGTCGGGTTGGCTGGCAATCAGATCGCTGAAGAGTTCCTGGGCCATGATCATCTCCGGGTCCAGCGCTTCTGCGCGCTGCACGAGTTCCCGGGCGCGAGCTGAATTCTTAGAGGAGATGGCGTATGCCAGCAGGAGGAGCGCCTTCAGACTGCCAGGAATCTCTTCGAGAATCTGGTTGGCGAGTTGGTCTACCTGCTCATAGGCGCCCTCGCGCCAGTATGCTTCGAGCAGCCCTATGCGGGCATCCATACGCTCGGGGGCGGCCGTAAGTACAATTTCCCATTCCTGGATGGCCTGTGGAAGCAGATCGCCACGCATATAGAGGCGAGCCAGGCCCGCGCGCGAGAACATGAAGTCCTGCTGGCCGATCCTGGCACTCAAGAGGTTGAATTCCTGGCGAATCTGGCTATTGCCCCGGCTGAGTTCATAGGCTTGCTGGTAGCAGTCCAGGGCCGTTTCCAGGTCCTCCATGCGTTCGCTGATCAGCGCGCGATTGCAGTAGGCAATCACGTTTTCGGGATCGTTTGTCAGCACCCAGTCGAAGGTTTGTTGCGCCGCGTCGAGGTGTCCCTGGGCCATATAGATCTCGCCCAGGAGGCGTTGGGCCTCCAGGGATTCTGGAAAATAGGAGAGCACGTGCTGGCAATGCTCCAGGGCCTCATTGATGCGGCCGGCGCTCAGAGCGTCTTCTGTATTTTGCAAATAGTCGCGAAGCGTTGTTTGTATCATAAAGCCTGTTCTCCTCTTCCCGCTTTACACGTCTGTGAGCAGCGTTGCAAAGTGCTCCGCCAGCCGGGGAGCTTCGGGGCCAATCGTAGCCATACGCCGCCATTCAGGGGCAAAACAGGTTTGTGCCACGCGTTGGATATCCTGCGGCGTGACTGCATCAATATGCTGGGTCATCTCATCGACATCCATAACACGCGTATGCAGGCTTTCCTGGCTGCCCAGCCACGACGCGACCTGCTGCGTGCCTTCCAGTCCCAGAACCATGCCGCCGCGTGTGTAGGCTTTGATGCGTTCCAGCTCATCGGCCGGCACGGGTGTGTCACATAGTCTTACAAGTTCGCTCACAATCGCCTTTATGGCCGCCTCGGTCTGTGAAGGATCGACTCCCGCGCTCACCACCAGGTTGCCAGTTTCATAGTAACTGTTGAAGTAGCTACCGATGTCATAGGCCAGCCCCTGCTCTTCTCGTAGCGTCTGGAAGAGCCGGGAACTCATGCCGTCGCCAAGGATCGCATTGAGAAGCATAAACGAGTAGTAGTCGGGAGAAGCATGAGCAGTGCCTAAGGTCCCCAGGCAGATATTGGTCTGCTCTGTCTCTTTCTGGATCATAGCCACGGGAGCTGTATCGCGCGGCGGCAGGCTGGGGGTCCAGGTCGCGTGTTCGCGCGGCTCCCAGTCGCCGAAGAGTTGTTCCACAGAATGGATGATCTGTGCCTGATCAATATTGCCGGCGACACTGATCACGAGCGAATTCGGGCGGTAGTGTGTGTCCAGGAAGCTGAGCATCTGTTCTCGTTGCAAACTGGCAACCGTTGCTTCCCGTCCGCCATCATCGCGCCCCAGGGGGAGTTGGGGCCACATCACCTCGTCGATGAGCAAGCTGCACCACTCCTGCGGCTCGTCGCGGGTCGAGCGCAGTTCTTCAGTAATCACGTAGCGCTCTTTTTCAATTTCGGCTGGCTCAAAGAGCGGCCGGCGTAGCATATCGGCAAAGACCCGCATCACAATGTCCAGGTGTTCGCCCGGCACACGCGCTATGTAGCTGGTGAGCTCTTTCCCGGTGCTGCCATTGAACATCCCTCCCACGCCCTCGATGGCCTCAGAAATGAGCCGCGCGGTCGGAAACTGCTCTGCTCCCTTAAATAGCATGTGTTCAATGAAGTGTGAGATGCCCGCGATGCGGTCCGGTTCGTACCGTGAGCCGGCAGTAAAGAAAAAGGCTATGCTTGCGGAACGCATGCCCGGCATCGGGGCAGTGAGTAGGCGCAGTCCATTGTGCAGCGTCGTTCGCTCGTAATGCATCAGATTTGGTACTTCCTCGGTCGCTAACCTGTGTGACAGAAACATGGAACCTGCCAGGCCATGTCTGGCGGTTGTTTTATGCTGTCCGAAGTATTATAGACGGTTTCATGGTGTGTCGCAACCTCGTAGAGCAGAATGGGAACGAGGTAGCCAATTTGGGTAGACGATTGCCATCAAATGGGACACGCCAGATGTTTGCTAGCCTTAGCGAGGCTAACAACATCTGGCGTAGCTTCTGAATGAGCGTCCACGCGCCTGCTGTTAGAACAGCCCGATGTCATTGGCGAGGTTGCCGAGTTCGCCCAGGGCACCTTCTTCGCGGTGATGGTGGCGCCCGTAGCCATAGCCCTCGTCCCCTTCAACGCGATTGGCGACGCCATTCTCGACGCCGTGAAGCAGCATTTCGCCGCCAAGGACAGCCGCGGCGCCGCCAAGCGCGCCCACAGCATACTTACCAGCGTTGCCCTGCATCATGCCTCCCAGACCTCCAAGCATACCTTGCTGGCCCTGAGCCGGTATATTCGCCGGTGTGGGAACGATGTTCGCCAGGCTGGTTCTGCAACTGGGACAGTTGGGTGACCCCAGCGGTGCCATGGCCATACATACGGGGCAGCGCAGGACCATCGGTGGTTGTCCTAGCATGGGCTGTGGTTGATAGCCAGGTTGTCCATACTGTTGCGGTTGGCCATATTGTGGCTGGGGATACTGCTGCGGCTGCCCTGGTTGGCCATATTGTGGTTGGGGATACTGCTGCGGCTGCCCTGACTGGCCATATTGTGGCTGGGGATACTGCGGCGCTCCATATTGCGTCTGCGGCGCTGCTGTTGGTTGCCCGCATCCGGCGCAGAAACGCACGCCTGGATCATTATGATGGCCGCAGTGAACACAAAAAATGGCGGCTGCGCCCTGCGACGGCCCCGATGCCCGCATGTTCTGTCCACAACTGGTGCAGAAGGCGCTCTGGACGGGAACCTCCGCGTGGCAAGCGATACAGGTGTGGGTAATCGGCTGTGAAGGAGCGGTGGCGGCTAAAGCCTGTGTACCTAGCGATGTGCCACAATGCATGCAAAACGCTGCCCCTGGATTTACTTCCCCATTACACCGGGGACACATTGTTGCATTATTCTGCGTTGCTGGCGCGCTCGCCGCTTGTACGGGCGTACCGCACTGCTGACAGAATTTTTTGCCCGTGACATCGCTGCCACAAGATGCACAGGTAGTCATAAGGCGACTCCTTTGTTCTTAAAAACTAGCTTCTTCTCTCACATATACCTGAACGCAGTGTAGCACAGTTTTTCCAATTCGTCGAGATGAATAGAAGGGTTTTCCTCCGATCCGCGCAGGCCTACGCGGATCAGTGATACACCTAGTATATCCCCGATAACGTTACGAAAACGTTATGGAATGCAGACATCGCGCCAGCTTCTTGTTACCTGTTCTCGAAAGTAACAGGGATGTGGTTGGCTCCATAAAGCACAATGCTGCTCACCACCTCCAGTGGGTGATCGTTCACCACCTGGATATGCTGAAAGCGTTCCAGCATGACCTCGAGGGCGATCCTGGCTTCCAGGCGTGCCAGCGGTGCGCCCAGACAGAAGTGTATCCCATGACCGAAGGCGATGTGGCGGTTGGGCGTGCGGCGGATATCCAGGAGGTCGGGTTGGGCAAAAGCCTCCTCGTCGCGGTTGGCTGAGCCGATCCAGGCAAGTACCATCTGTCCCGCTTGCATCTGCTGCTCGCCAACGATGGTATCGGCCGCGACCCGGCGGAACATACAGCGCACCGGAGAGCGATAGCGCAGCACCTCTTCGATGGCGCCGGGCAACAGGGCTGGCTCGTCATAGAGCTGCTGGAGCGCTTCGGGAAACTCGTCGAAGCACAGGAAGGCGTTGCCAAGCAGGTGTGTTGTGGTAACGTTGCCCGCTACCAGGAGCAGCACGCAGAATCCTAATAGCTCATCATCGTTGAGGCGTTGTCCTTCAATGTGGACCGCCAGCAAGGCCGTCAGGAGGTCGTTCTGGGGGGCGCGACGGCGCTGCTCTAACAGGCGCAAGAAGTACTGGCCCATCTCCTGCTGAGCGTCATCTCCGCCGGGGTCTTCTACACCGACGATCACATTTGACCAGTGCTTGAAGTGCTGGCGGTCCTCTGTTGGGATGCCGAGCAGTTCCGCGATGACGATGACAGGCAGAGGATAGGAGAGGTCATTGATCACATCCATGCTGCCTTGCCCGCCCACTGCGCCCAGCAATTCATGCACGATGGTGGTGATGCGGGGCGCTAACTGGGCTACGGTACGCGGCGTAAAGGCCTGGCTGACCAGGGTACGTAGTTTCCTATGATAGGGCGGATCGATGTTAATGATGCTGTTGCCGAGCGGCTGGTCCTGGGGCATCATGGCTGAGGAGAAGGCCTGGTGATCTGAGAGGACATGCTGGACATCCTGATAGCGAAAGACGTTCCAGAATGGCGATGCCTCGTCACGCGCGACGGGATGCGACTGGCGCATAGTGTGGTACCACGGGAATGGGTTGAGATTCTGTTCCTCTGGGAAGCTCATCAAGATCCTCGTTTCTTCGGTCAATCGAAGGCCATAAAGCGGGGGCATAGGCTGCAGCGGTAATTACACTTCTGCAGCCTATGCCCCCGCTCTTTCTACACGCACTCTCGTAGAGACGCGTTCCCGCTCACATTGCGCAGCTTCATCAGCGCCACAACTTCGAGCTGGCGCACGCGTTCGCGCGATATGCATAGCTCTTTGCCAACTTCGAGGAGCGTGCGGCTACGACCATCGCCGATGCCGTAACGCAGGGTGACAACGGACCGCTCGCGAGGAGTGAGCAGGGCCAGGGCGCGGTGTAGTTCTTCGCCTAGCAGGTGCTGGGAGGCGGTTTCGGCCGGCGCCGGCGCCGAGCTGTCTTCCAGCGTGTCCGCCAGCGAGTGGCGCGCCTCGTCGTCTACCGGCGCATCAAGAGAAACTGGCTGCTCAATAACACCAAGTAAATCAACAACCTCATTCACATCTATATTGCACGCCGCCGCTATCTGCTCGGGCAGCGGGTCAAGCCCGTTCTCCTGTGAGAGTTGGGCCGCGACCCGGCGCACTTTGCGCAGGCGCGTGGCGACATGTTCGGGCAGATGGATCAAGCGGGATTGCTCGCCGGCCGCCCGGCTCACGGCCTGGCGAATCCACCAGGTGGCGTACGTGCCAAAGTGGCAGCCGCGACGGTAGTCGAACTTCTCGGCCGCGCGTATCAATCCCAGGTTGCCCTCCTGGATAAGATCGATAAGCGGTACCCCTGTGCTCGTATAGCGGCGGGCAATAGCAATCACCAGGCGCAGGTTACATTCGACCAGCCGGCGTTTTGCCAGTTCATCTCCGCTGGCGGCCCGCTGTGCCAGGTCGATCTCCTCGGCATGCGTCAGCAGACCCAGGCTGCGAATGTCGTGTAAGTAGCTCTGGAACGCGTCCTCGGCGCCCGTGGCCTGGCGAACCGCGCCGCCTACACGGGACCGGCGCGCACGAGCCGCCAGTTCCTCCTCGAGCTCGCTACTGTCTTCGCGCTCCTCTACTTCCTCAAGTATCGCGTCAGGGGGCTCATTCAGGGATGCATCCATTTCAATGAACGCTGCACCTAAAGGGGCAGAGAGTAGCGGCGCCTCTCCGTCTCTATCAAAATCGGGCAAAGCGATAGCTGAAGAAGACGCTAGCGTCTTCTTTGATTGTGTCGTTAAAAGTGTTCTGCGGACATCGTGAATGGGCTCTGCAATAGCCATGATTCCACGCTCCCTTCGGGAAAATTACCGACAAAAGCAGCTGCCGGCCTCCGTATGGCCTCGTGGTCAGCACGCACACGCCAGATGGCACGTATTCTTATTGTACTCACCCTTATTAACCTCTATTTTACCGGAACAGGGTAGGTTGCGACATCGGGTGATTACCCTAAATCCAATCAGGTTCTAACCGTATCTTCGTGTCGTCGCTATGAATAGGGTGGATATTCCAGCGTATGCCGTCAGATGCCGCCCTTTTTTACAGGATCCATAGAGAGATACGCCATAAGGTAACGGATAGTTTCGCTATGTGACGCCCCTTTGTCTTCACTCTATGTGCCTGGGTGGGTATCACTCGCACACACGTCTCTCTGTGTCGGGTCGTTACTCATATGAGACGCCCGTGAGTAGAGCTATAGGTAATCAGAACGCCAGTCAGGAGTCGGACAGGTTAGACTGTGTCTCATCGAAGGGATCATGCACCCCGTGGCCGCGATCATACATAAGTTGCGTCGGATCATTGAGGTGGTGTTCGTAATCGGGGCGTTTCTCCCATTCCTTCAGGGTAGCGTCGGCGGCGCTCAGCGTTAGTTGTACGTGGTCGTTGCTTACCGAGGCAATCGCGCTATAGGGGATATAACGGTTAGTCGGGAAAAAGATGCCTTTGCGAACCAGAAAAGAATCCTCGTACGCTTCTGCTATATGCCCCAGCTCCTGGTTATCGGCTGTCGAGACCTGCATATCTTTGTGAATATCAGCTTGTGTCCAGGCCATACCTTGTCTCCATTTCTCAGGTGTTGATGTTCTTTGCTGCGGTTTTTTTCTTCACTGCTATCACGCCTTATAGTAATCGAGGGTTTCATTCATGTGGCTCGCATAAAAGTGCTCTCTATATAAAGACGTTCCTTATCTGTACATCTAAAAACATTCTATTGAACTTCAATACTATACTAATAATAGGTGTATGTTATACATCTTTTCTGATCTTGAAATCCCCATTTGATGTGGGTTTGGAGGTGTGGTATGGAGAGATTTCTTGTTCATGAGGCTAGCAGTATTTCCCCCAGTAATCACCTTAATCCTCTGCGATGGGCATGAACCAGGTGTGTCGTTTTTCTGTGGAAGTGGAAGTGGAGGTACTCTATGCACATCAGCATGTTTAACGTTCCCAATAGCTCTCCGACGGTGGCCGTAGTGGGACTGGGCAGGATCGGTCTCCCGCTGGCTGTGCAGTATGCGCGGCATGGCTGGTCGGTGGTGGGGTGTGACAGCAATCCCCACGTGGTTGAAAGCGTCAATGATGGATCTTCCCCCATCCTGGGGGAGCCGGAACTGGAGACCGGGGTGCTCAATATGGTCGCCACAGGGCGGCTCTCGGCGACGGTGGATACGACGGAGGCGGTGCGGCAGGCGGCCGTAGTGATCGTCGTTGTGCCAGTGGTGGTTGATGCCCGGCAGGAGGTGGCCTTCGCCGCCGTCGATAACGCGACAGCGGCCATTGGTGCAGGATTGCAGCCGGGCACGTTGGTGATCTACGAAACGACGCTCCCGGTCGGCACAACGGCGCGGCGCTTTCGTCCGCTGCTTGAACGCGCATCGCACTTACAGGCGGGACGCGATTTTAACCTGGCATACAGCCCGGAGCGCGCCTCCTCTGGTCATGTTTTCCGCGATCTGCGCCTCTATCCCAAAGTTGTGGGAGGCATTGATGAACAATCGGCGGCGACCGCGAGGGCATTTTACAGATCGGTGCTTGAGGCTGATATTCTTACTATGGCATCGACTGATGAGGCCGAGTTTGTCAAGCTGGTCGAGGCCACCTACCGCGATGTGACGAGCGCGCTGGCGAATGAATTTGCCTGCTATGCCGGCGCGTGTGGCGTCGATGCTGCCGCCAGCATTGCCGCCGCCAATAGTCAACTGTATTCGCACATTCATGCTGCTGGCTCCTGCATCTCGGTCTATCCCTATTTTCTGCTCACCGGTGTCTTTGATGAGCCGCTGCCCCAGCTTCGCATGCTCATAGGTTCAGGAACCTGAACGTGAAGATGCCTGGGCCGAAGATGTACGGGCGATCCTCGCGGTCGCCCTGCTGGCCTCGCCGTTCCACAATTATTTGAGGGCCAGTGGTCGCAGGTCCTTTTGATGTGTCAGGGTCGGGATAGTCTCGCTGGGACGGCCCAGGAGATAGCCCTGGACGCCCTGCACATGCATGCGTTGCACGAGGTCTAGCATCTCCTTGTCCTCAATGCCTTCGGCGATGACATAGGCATTCATCTCGTGGGCGATCGTCTGGATACCCATCATCACACTACGGGAGGCCTGCTCGACGAGAGAATTGACCACGACCGAGCGATCAATCTTCACGAAATCGACGGGCACATGTCGCAGCATCTCCAAGCCCGCGTTGCCTATGCCGGTGTCATCAAGGGCGATGCGAAAGCCCAGGCTGCGCAACTGCTTCACTTTACTAATGAGCACAGGGAGCCGGCCTATCGTGCGCTCGGTCAGCTCCAGCACGACGTGATCGGGCGCAAGATGGGCGGCCAGGGTCGCTTCGAGCAGCACAGCTTCTGTCATCAGATCGTGATCGAGTGTTTGTGGCGAGAGATTGACGAAGAGCAGCACATCGGCTGGCAGGGCGGCCGCGCGCTCTAGAATAGCCTGGAGGCAGATGTAATCGAGTTCATAGGCGATGCCTAGCTTCTCTGCGATCTCGAAGGCCTCCTGTGGCCCACTGAAGCCATATTCAAGGGCGGGCCGCGTCAGCGCCTCGAAAGCCAGCAGGACGCCCTTTTCGATATCCCAGATGGGTTGAAAGGCGATCGTGAGGTTGCGTTCGGCCAGCAAGCGCTTCAAGGCGTGGATCTTCGCTGGTGGCAAGAGAACCGCGCTCTCGCGGATATCGTCGAAGGGGACGATCGTATTGCGTCCGCGTCTCTTGGCCTCCGAGAGGGCAGCGCTGGCCTGTTCTTGTATCTCTGCCAGGTTGGCATTGCCTGGGGATGCGAGGGCCACGCCGATGCTCACAGTGGGACCCAGCAAGCGATGGTTGACCTCCTGGCGCAGGTGCTCCAGTGTGGTGAGCGCATCGCTCAGGCAGATATGTGGCAGGATCACGGCGAACCTATCTCCTTCCAGGCGGTATGCATCCTGGGAGAGGTGCGCTTTGCGCAGCAGGTCGGCAAGTTCGGCCAGCAGGTGATCGCCATACAGGTGTCCCTGCTCATCGTTGACTATCTTGAACTGGTCGATATCTATGATGGCTAAGCCGACCATATCTGTAGGTCTCGATGTCTGTGACGTTTGCTGGCCTATATGCTGCATGGCTTCCTGGTACGCCTGGTGATTTCCCAGACCGGTAAGTGTATCCATCAGGGCCATCTGCGTGAGACGGGTAAACTTGTCCTGGGTGACCTTCTTCAGGTGACGTTGATAGGTATGTAAAATTCTCCAGAAGACAGCCAGCAGGATGAGACAGCCGGCAAACACGCAGAGTGTAGCGAGAAAGATCACGTTCTGGGCCTGCTTCAAAGCTGCCAGGTTCTGAAACGCCTCCTGGCGCTCTTTTTCTGCCGCGCTATCAATCTGGTGTTGCAGCCGGAGAAATAGGGGCCCGATTTGTGTTCCACGAATGATTTTTGCCTGTGATATGTTGTGTGCATCGATAGCTGCAAACATGGCAATGGTGGCTGATTGGTAGCGTGTGTGCTCAGCAAGAAGGGCCTGGGCAAACTGACTATCCCGCGGGTCAGTAGCCTGAGTCAGGGTATGAAGAATACTGTTGAGCGTCGTGGCAGTGGCCAGTTGCGTTGCGCGTAAAGTGGTAGATGGCTCACTAAAGTATGCCAGCTCGATGGATGTCTCTTTGACAAGAGCGTAACGGGCCTGCTGGTACTGATCGTTCAGGGAGATAGATTCGCTCGCCCGGTTGACATATTGCCCAATAGTGGTCACAGACCAGATTGAGAAGCCTAGCAGAATAAGCAAGATAGTAGCTACGCCAAGGGAGGCGAGACGGCTCACTAGATATGTTCGTTTCATGAGAATCAATTTCTCTTTCTACACACTCACTTGCCATAGCTCTGGAGCGTTTGATTGCTCCTTCACCTTCGTATTATCGGCGTCTCCTGGTATTTCTGTAGGAACCAATGGCGGGACGCAATCACTGGTGGCCAGGCGTGTTCAGGCGATACCTGCAAGGGAAGGGAGCGAGGGATCACGTTGGACCTGAATGGAGGCTGCCAGGGCCTCCACAACCTGGGGGTCGAACTGTGTGCCTGAGCAGTGCAGGAGTTCACTTATGGCGGCCAGGGGTGTTCGGGCCTCCTGATAGGGCCGCTCTGAGATCATCGCTGTGTAGGCATCGATGACGGCGAGAATGCGCGCCCCCAGGGGGATGTCTGTCCCCGCGAGCTGATCGGGGTAGCCTTGCCCATCCCAGTGTTCGTGGTGCGCGCGAATAGCGGGCGCGATGGGACGTAGCGCCGGGATATGACTGACGATCTCCGCGCCCACCGCGGCATGGGTTTGTACTACCTTCCACTCCGCTGCCATGAGCGGGCCTGGTTTATGCAAGATCGTAGTGGAAATAGCAGTTTTCCCGATGTCGTGTAACAGCCAGGCGCTAACGAGCATCTGCGCCTCGCTGGGAGGCATCCCCAGAGCGCTGGCGGTGTCCACAACGAGGTCCGTGGCCTGGTATAAGCGCTGGCTCATTGAGGAATCGTGGCTTTCCAGTAGCGCCACCAGCGCTTCGATGGTTCCCCGCGTGGCGATCTCTTCTCGTCCCTCGCCCCCAGACGCCACAAATTGTGTCCCGACAGGCAGGGTGAGGATGGCCGGGTCACCGGCGGCGCGCACCTGGTTGCGGCCTAAGCGCTTGGCCCTGTACATCGCATGATCGGCTGTGCTAATCAGGGCGTCCAGGTCTTGCGCATGCAAGGGATAGCAGGCCACACCAACTGAGCAGGTCAGGTGGATGCCGCCTCCGACAGTGAAGATGTGCTCGCTGACATCGCTTCTGAGACGCTCAGCAACCAGCAGGGCCTCGTCGACGAGCGTCTCCGGCAGGATCACGATGAACTCTTCACCGCCCCAGCGGCCAACAAGGTCTGTGCCACGTACGCTGGCACGCACCACACCTGCGCATTCTCGCAGAACCGTATCGCCCGCAGCATGTCCATAGCCATCGTTGAGGGCTTTGAAGTAATCGAGGTCGAAGAAGAGCACGGCGCAGGGCCGTTGGCTGGACTGATTGGGCTGCACTTCTTGCTCGAGCATGGAGAGCAGCGCCCGGTGATTGGAAAGTCCTGTGAGCGGGTCGGTATCCGCCAGCGTCTTCAGAAGGCCGTTCGCCTGGCTTAGTTGCTTGCTATAATGCATGGCCTCGCGTACTGTAAAGACCTGTCGCAGCATAATCAATGCCAGCAGGGCCGCTCCCCCAATATATACTCCCTGCTGCAAGGGTCCTTGTATACTACTGTGCCAGCTAGAAAATATCAGCAGCAGAATGATAGGCACAAGCACATAGGGCAGCAGAGAGAGCCATAGCGAGGGCGATTGGACCTGAGGTTTCCCCAGACTCCCTGTCACCTGACCTCCCTCCTCTAGCCCGCGTGGATTCAGTCCGGTAAACCGCATGTAATAGGCGGAGAGTGTGAAGCACGCATAGGCGCTTATCGAGGTAAGCATTGAGATGCCGTCGGGAGCCATGGGCGCCAGACTATTCTGTAAGGTATTGTATTCGTTGATGGTATCGCTCATAATCAACAAGGCAATCCCAAGTAATAGCAGCCATGTGGCAGGCCGTAGTCGCAGTCTACCGGAGCTTGCTGTCAGAAAGAGGAAACAGCAGAGCATCACAAGATCGCCGAAGGGATAGGAGGCTCCTACCAGTTTGAGGAAGAAGGCCTGCTGTCCCTGCAACATGAAAGGTCCCAGGACGAAGTACCAGGCCAGTGTGCAAATAGTCAGGATCAGCATCAGGCTGTCGAGGACAACCCTGGAAGAGGTGGCGGTTGAAAGTGGACGCCTGGGCAGGTTGAGCAGCACCAGTATAAGCAAGGGATATTGGATCAAAAAAAATGGATCCGCCCAGGTTGGCACGAGCAGAGAACGCGGTGCAGAATTCGTAACTTGGATACTCAGTGCTATGGCCTGCATACAAAACACAAGGCTCAGTAAGAGTGGTCCGCGCCATTGGATAGCTGGGTTTTGCAGGTGGCTATACGCCTGAGATGCCGCGCGGTGCCTACGAGGAATACAAAGCGGGATAAGGCAAGTTATAACCCCCAGGATCACACCGATGAGGTTTGTCGCAATATCGATCTTCGCGAAATTAGGGGGGAGCAGGCTGGTGAGGAGTGAGCTGGCGAGGGTATCCACCACGCCGGTGATGACCGCTACGGGAAGAAACCA
Organism: Ktedonobacteraceae bacterium; assembly: GCA_039937055.1. Taxonomy (GTDB): domain Bacteria; phylum Chloroflexota; class Ktedonobacteria; order Ktedonobacterales; family Ktedonobacteraceae; genus JALYTT01. Next base: position 18,916 of record JBDTHH010000131.1, read on the forward strand.
GTAGAGCGGGACGAGCAGGTGATAAAAACGATCATGAAAGCGCCTCATAAGTATGTCTCTCTCCTGGATTACCCGCTCTTGACCGGGCGAATGAGCCTGAACAAGCAACTATCTCTGCTATCTTTATTCGGCACAATCGCGTGTGACTTGAGGAGAGAGGAGGCAAGAGAGGGAGAGGTGCGGAGAGGGTAGGGGCGCCGTTTACAAGCCCGCGTAGGCTACTCTATTGTTTGTTTACTATGTGGTGTGTGGTTGTGTCGTGCCTGCCTGTGCGCTGCGCCATACATCAACCCGGTGTTCCACGGCCTGGATAAAGGATGCGATGGCATAGCTGTTTTGCGTGTGCGCGTAGGCGGGTATGATCTGACCGATAGTGGTCAGGTTGTGTTTGATGTACTGCTCGTTGATAAAGCTGTACCAGTCGCTGAAGCCATCTTCCCAGGTGTCGTACTGGCGATAGCCGTTCAGCGCCTGACAATGGCACGTCGCGCTGACCGGTGTGGGGATAGCGTTCAGAGCATGGGTGACGCGGGCCAGGCCCACGGTTCCGAAGATGCTGTCGTGCATGAAGAAGGCCAGCGCGTACGCCGGATCGATGCCATACTTCAGCGCATCATCGTAGAGTGCCTGCCCATGGCCCACGGCGGGCGAGTGATAGGCCGTCAGAACCTGCTCGATGAACTGCACGCTGATCGTTGGCTTGCCCAGGATCTTATAGCCATCGGGCGGATAGTATGGCGTGCCGCTTGGCGCGCTCGATCCAGTCGTCGACCCGGTGGAGGAAGGACCAGTGCCCTGCACGCCTATCTGCTGGCTGCGCCAGGCGTCTACGCTGCTTTCAACGGCGGCGATGTAGGCGCTCTCGTTGTTGTGATCGGAGGCGGGGGCATACCTGGGGATAATCGCTGCCACTGTCGTGAGACCCCATGAGCCTGCGTAGACGTTGCGAATCAGTTTGTACCATGCATCAAAACCGCTCTCCCAGCTCTGAAACGCCGCGTAGCCATTCACGCAGGCCGCGTCAGGGATGCAGCGCAGATTTCCCAGCGAGAATGTTACGCGTGCCATGCCCGCCGTCCCAAAAGAGCTTTCGTGCATAAAAAACGCCAGCGCGAAGACCGGATCGATGCCATAGGCCACGCCCTCATCGTAGAGCGCCTGTCCCTTGCCCGCCGCCGGCGAGCCATAGGCCGTCAACACGCGATCGATGAACGCGGCGCTCACAGTAGGTGGACCAAGTACGCTGTAGGCGGAGGAGCCTGGGGGGGGAAGATTGGCTGCGCGGACCGAAAGAGGGATAGCCAGGAAGATACATAAGACTATGCCCACCAGGCATGTGAGCTTGAGATAGCGACGCATGAAAGCCCCTTTCTGTCTTCTGCTCTCTATGTTCAGATTAATATATCTTTTTCTAAAATATGCAATGTGTGTGCAGAGGCGACTACCTGGACTCGCCCGCCCTTCCTAATTATGCACGAAAATAAGCGATCTGTAAATATGGCAGGAATAATCAGATCTGGTATACTTAGGGAAAAAGAAAAGAGGTTGCCCATGTCGATGAAACCCGGTGACCTGGAAGCCATCTCTGATAAAGAGCGCCCTCTTGATATGCTGGAGACCGAAAAAGTAAACCCTGCCACGGCAGACATTGACCGCGTGAGCCCCTTAGAAATTGTGCAGGCCATGAACGCGGAAGACGCCAGCGTGGCGGAGGCCATCAAGCGCGAGCTGCCGCATATCGCCAGAGCTATCGAAGAGATAGCCGCGCGCCTGCGTCGTGGAGGTCGCCTTATCTATATGGGAGCGGGCACCTCTGGTCGCCTGGGGGCTTTGGATGCCTCTGAATGTCCGCCCACCTTCAACCTCCCCCCGGATATGGTGATTGGTTGGGTTGCCGGCGGACCTGGCGCGTTAGCTGCCGCTCACGAGGATGTCGAGGACAGCGCCGGGGCCGGGCAGGCTGACGCGGCCCATCTCAACATTACCGAAGCAGACGCCGTGGTGGGCATCGCTGCCAGCGGGCGCACACCGTACGCCCTCGGTGCCATCGCCTACGCGAAGGCCAGGGGCGCGCTCACCGTCGGGATCGCCTGCAACCCGCAAAGTCCCCTTGAAAAAGAGGTCGCGATCATGATTGCCCCGGTCGTCGGTCCTGAGGTCATCACCGGCTCCACGCGTCTCAAAGCGGGAACGGCGCAAAAAATGGTCCTGAATATGCTCAGTACAGGTACGATGATCTTGCTGGGCAAGACTTTCGGCAACCTGATGGTCGATGTCCAGACCACGAACCATAAATTGTATCAGCGCGCTCTGAAGATCGTGCAGCTTGCCACCGGCCTGGACTGGCAGCAGGCGGGAGTGCTGCTACAGAGATCCGGCGACGAGGTCAAAACGGCCATTGTTGTCCAGCGCGCCAGCACCACGCCGGAGCTTGCCAGGCAGCACCTGGCAGCTCATGACCATAACTTGCGCAAAACATTGGATGCTCTGTCATGACACACAATCCGAGATATAGTACACCTGATGCAAACGCTATACCAGGTACCAGGGATGCTGAAGGTGTATCCTTCTATTACCTGGGCGTCGATGGCGGCGGCACAAAAACTCTGGCCATTGTGGTAGATGCACAGGGCCAGGAGCGTGGGCGTGGCCTGGCAGGGAGTGCGAATTATAACGCTGTGGGGCTGGACCAGGCTATCCAGCACATCCATGCCGCTGTTGAGCAGGCAGCACAGGTCGCCGGATGCCGTCTGCCGCTGCGCAAAGCCTGGTTAGGCCTGGCCGGTATCGACCGTCCCCATGATTACGAGGCGCTTCTCCCACCACTGCATTCGCTGGCAGAGAGTGTCCACCTGACGAACGACGCCGATCTAGCCTTGAGCGCTTTAGAGGATGCTGTAGGCGTTGTGCTGATCGCGGGTACCGGCTCGATTGCCCTGGGACGTGACGCGCACGGGACCAGCAGGCGCGCTGGCGGTTGGGGCCATGTGATCGGGGATGAAGGCAGCGGCTACGAGATGGGCCGCCTGGGATTGCAGGCCGCTGTGCGCGCGGCTGATGGCCGGGGTCCGCAGACCTCTCTATTGCCGATCTTCCTGAAGCGCTGGCACCTGAATAACGCGAACGATATTGTGGGATGCGTCTATCCCGATGAGGATAAAGCCAGGATTGCGCGCCTGGCGACCGATGTGCTGACAGCGGCGCGCGAAGGCGACGAGGTAGCGGGAACTATCGTGCGGCACGCGGCGGACGAACTTGCGCTCGCGGTAAGCGTTGTCAGCAACGCGCTCGACTTCCCGCAGCAGCCCATTCCCCTGGCTCTGGGTGGCGGCCTTCTCCTGCACAATCCCGATTTTCGCGCCCAGGTCCTCCAGCGCCTTCGCCAGCAGCAACTCATCGGCGAGGTCGTGCTGGTCGAAGAGCCAGCCCTCAGCGCCGCGCGCGCCATCCTGCGCGCATCTTTCGTGTAGGAGGCGCAGGCCTTGTTGGCGGGCAAGGGGAGCCGAAGCGGCGCCCCTACACGAAAGATGCGCGCAAGATGGCGCTAGGAAGACATGAAAGGGAGAGATCCATGCCGGATTATATAGCAAACATGTCGCTGGAAGAGCAGATCGGTCAACTATTGATGGCTGGCTTCCCGACCACCAGCCCCTCGCCTGAGATTATCGACCTGATCCAGAATCAGCATATCGGCGGTATCATCCTGTTCTCACGCAATGTGCAGGATACGCGCCAGTTGCTAGAACTCACGAACAGCTTGCAGATAACCGCGCGGGCCGCCGGGCATCGCTATCCGCTGCTCATCGCCATTGATCAGGAAAACGGCATGGTGCAGCGGCTGGGAGACGACGCTATCGGCTTTCCGGGCAACATGGCCCTTGGCGCGATTGGCTCAGAGCAACTCGTCTATGACGTTGCCCAGGCGACCGGGCGCGAACTCAAGGCTTGCGGCATCAATATGAACCTGGCGCCGGTCGTTGATGTGAACAATAATCCCGCCAACCCTGTGATCGGCGTGCGCTCGTTCGGTGAAGACGCGCGCGACGTGGCCCGGCTGACCTCGGCCGCGGTGAAAGGCTACCGCGCCGCTGGCGTGATCACCTGCCTCAAACATTTTCCCGGCCATGGAGACACGGCTGTAGACTCGCACCTCTCCTTGCCAACCATTCCCTATACTCTCGAACGCTTACAGGCAATAGAGCTGGCGCCCTTCCGCAGCGGGATCGCGGCCGGCGCCGACAGCGTGATGATCGCGCATATCCACTTCCCATCGCTGATGCCACGGGAGGTCCTGCCCGCCACGGTCTCGCCCGCGATTGTGCGCGAACTGCTGCGCGAGCAACTGGGCTTCGCTGGCGTGATTATCTCCGATTGCCTGGAGATGCAAGCTGTTGCCGATACTATCGGCGTGGGGCCGGGAAGCGTCATGGCGCTGCAAGCTGGAATCGACCTGGTGCTGATCTCGCACAAATATGCCCGCCAACTGGCTGGCATCGAGGCCATACAGGCAGCGCTGCGTACAGGCGCGCTCTCTCCAGAGACGGTGAGCCGTGCGGCCGAGCGTGTGTTGCAGCTCAAAGAGCGCTTCCTCTCGTGGGAAGACCTGCCGCTGCCGGGCACGACTATAGCGGCGAGCAGCGAGGCGGATCAGCAGTTGCGCGACCGGGCATACGCGCTGTCCACCACGCTCGTCAGAAACGACGAAGGGTTGCTACCTCTGCGCCTGGAGCCGGATGAGGACGTGTTGCTCATCTTTCCACAGAGAGACTCCTGGACGCAGGTAGAAGATAGACAGTACCCATACAAGTTCTTTATAGAGAGCGTGCGCCAGCATCACCCGCGTGTCACCGTCCTCTCCATTACCCCTGACTCGACGGACGCCGCCTACGAGGAGATAGACCGCGCGGCGCGCGCCGCCGCCATCACTATCATGGTAACGGTAAATGCGTACCAGGACCGGCGGCAGGTAGATCTGATGCAGAGGCTGCTGCATGCTGGCCGACCCATCGTCGGCCTCGCTGTCTACAACCCGTATGACCTGCTGGCATTTCCAGAGCTAAGCACCTACCTGGTCACCTACGAATATACGCGTCCGGCCCTCGCATCAGCCGTGCGTGTCCTCTTTGGCGAGCAGCAACCCCAGGGCCATCTGCCTGTCAGCCTGCCTGGCCTGTATGCCGTTGGGCATCCGGTCGCGTAGCGTGTGGGGAGACGTGTCAAAAAAAGCCATCTCCCCCCATTCAGATACGTAGCAGATCTTGACAGCGAGCTTATTTTGGTGTAAGGTTAGTTACATCAGTAGCTAACCAGATAAGGGGGTAAGGCGATGAAGCATTTAATAGACGACGAGCGGCCAATTTTTCTCCAAATTGCCGAACGCATCGAAGACGATATCATCGCCGGGGAATTGCTCGCAGAAGCGCAGGTTCCTTCCACCAATCAGTTCGCGTCGTTTTACCAGATCAACCCGGCAACAGCGGCAAAGGGGGTAAACTTGTTGGTGGACCAGGGCATTCTCTACAAAAGGCGCGGACTTGGCATGTATGTCGCGCCAGGCGCGCGGGCGAGATTGCTGGAGAAGCGCCGGGAGCAATTCTACGAGCAGTATGTGGTCACGATGATTCGGGAGGCGGAAAAGCTGGATATCACCCAGGAACAACTGGCAGGCATGATTCAGAGAGGGGTTAAAGTGCGATGAGCAACGTTGTCGAGGTCAGGCAACTGACAAAATCGTACAGAAACGTCACCGCCGTCGATCAGGTCAGTTTCTCCATCGAAGCCAACAAAATCTATGGACTGCTGGGGCGCAACGGCGCGGGCAAAACGACCATCATGCAGATCATCACGGCGCAGTTGTTCGCCAGCAGTGGAGAGGTGAAGGTGTTTGGGGAGGCGCCCTATGAAAACAGCCGCGTGCTCAGCCAGGTCTGCTTCGTGAAGGATAGCCAGACGTATCCCAAATACTTTCGCGTGCTCGACGTGCTGGAGCAGGCCGCCTTCTTCTTCCCCCATTGGGACCGGGAGTACGCCTTCGCCTTGAGCGAGGCTTTCCAGTTGCCGCTGCAACGAAAGATGAAGGCGCTCTCCAGAGGCATGCTCTCGGCAGCCGGCATCATCGTCGGCCTCGCCAGCCGTGCGCCGCTGACCATCTTCGACGAGCCGTACCTGGGCCTGGACCCCGTCGCCAGGGGTCTGTTTTACGACCGGCTGCTTGAAGATTACGCGGAGCATCCGCGCACAGTGCTCTTGTCGACGCATCTGATCGACGAGGTCAGCCGCTTGTTAGAACATATCCTCGTCATCGACCAGGGCCGGCTGCTGCTCGACGAGGAGGCCGAAGCGCTGCGCGGGCGAGCCTTTGCCGTCGTCGGCCCGGCGGCCAGGGTCGATACCTATACGGAGGGCAAGCAACTGCTTGCTCGTGAGCCGTTGGGCGGCCTGGTTTCGGCCACCGTCATGGGCGATGGGGACCTGAAAGACCGTAAGCAAGCCGAAGCGCTCGGCCTGGAACTCGCCCCGGTCTCCTTGCAGCAGTTGATTGTCCATCTGACAAGCGAACAAGCAGCAAGAGGAGAAAGAAAGGCAGTGGCAGTCCGATGAACCGCATTGCAAACGTCATGGTCATGCATGCCAGGGACCGGGTGAGCTGGTTCTTGATCCCCGCGAGCGTTTTGGGCGCTGGCTTCATTATTGTCCTGTTTATGGCCCTCTCCATTGACTGGCTCTGGGGGGGTGCCACACCGATTTATACCGGTGCGCTGGCCGCCTTCTACTTCGTGATGCTGATTGAGAGCCTCGGCACCGTCAGAGGAACATTTCCGTTTGCCGTTGGCTTTGGCACACGCCGGAGGGATTACTTCCTGGGCACACTGGCATGGGGCGTCGCGGTCTGCGCCGCCTGGGCGCTTCTGCTGGGTCTGCTTTCGCTCATTGAGGCCAATGTGATCAAGAACTGGGGCGTGGGTCTCCACTTCTTCCACCTTCCCTTTTTCAGCGATGGCTCGCCCCTGCGGCAGTTTTGCTGGTCGTACTATCACGATATGGCCTGCGCACAATCAGACCCCAACTATCTCAGTGGTGGCTCGTCCCTGGGACAGTTTTGGGTCTCCTTTGTCCTCCTGCTGTTCATGTGCCTACTGGGACTGCTGCTCGGCAGTATCTACCAGCGCTTTGGCCGCACAGGGGAGTACATCTCCTTTGGCGTCGCCTTTCTGCTCCTCAGCGCCTTTTTGCTGGTGAGTACGTATTGGCACTGGTGGAGCGCCATCTTCGGCTGGTTCGCCCAGCAGAGCGCAGCCACGCTCGGTTTGTGGCTCGTGCTGCCGGGTGGCATCTGTGTCATTGTGTCCTATGCGCTGCTGCGCAAAGCAACCGTGTGATGGGCAAGCAAGAGCATCTGGGCACGCACCTGAGCGCGGGCCAACTGGCGAAAGTGTGGAACTAGCAATGAACAGAGAGCATCAACAAAACGGGAGTGGCTTCCCCGGTAAGCACACCCTGGAATTACGGCACCCGCTGGGTGTACGCGATCAAGAGCCTGCGGCTGCATTGCCGCCACCGTCCATCGGCACTACATTCGGGCAACTGCTGCGTTTTGGCCTGGTGGGCTGCCTGAATACCGCGATTGATCTGCTGGTGCTCAATGCCCTGTTCTGGCTGTTTCCCACCCGCAATATCGGCCTGCTGCTCATTGAGAACTCCCTTGCTTACAGTTTTGGGGCCGTCAATAGCTTTCTCTTCAATAAGTACTGGACATTCCACTTCCCCGGACGCACCGGGCGGCGCGAGGTGGGGCGCTTTACCCTGACGATGCTGGCCGGGGTGACCTGCAATAATCTGCTGCTCTGGCTGATGGGCACGCTCTTGCATCCGGTATTTGTGAGCGCCGTCTTGTGGGCCAATGCCTCCAAGCTGGTTGCCATTGGTGGCTCGGTGTTCATCTCCTATGTGGGCATGCGCCTGTGGGTCTTTGTCCGTCCTGCTCCAGCACCAATGGAGGAGGGTACCCTTCCTCTCGGTATCGAACACAGGAGATTCCATCACGAGCAAACGAACGGGAGACCTACCTGGCCGGGCCTGTTCTCTCTTCCCAAAGGAGCTATTGCCATGTCCGCTGCTACATCACTGCGCGCTGGCATCACCAGCCTCTTCCGCCGCGCCGACCTCGCTCCCGCCGTGCTGATCATCGCCGGCGTCTCGTTCCTGGCCCATGTCCTGGTTGGGAACAACTACGGCTATTTCCGCGATGAACTCTATGTGCTGGCCATGAGCCAGCATCCCGCCTTCGGGTATGTGGATGTCCCGCCGCTGGTTCCCTGGATCACGCTGATTCCCCGCTTCCTCACCGGCAATGCCCTCTGGGCCATCCATGTGATCTCGGCCCTGGTCTGTGCCGGGACGATCATTCTGACCGGACTGATGGCCCGGCTCCTGGGCGGCACGAGGTGGGTCCAGGGACTCGCTGCCCTGGGCTCGGCGACGGCCCTCGTCCTGATGGCAACCGGCTCACTCTATGCCTATGATGTCTTCGATGAATTCTGGTGGACGCTGGCCGCCACCATCCTCATCGTCCTGCTGCGCAACGACCAGCCCCGACGCTGGCTCTGGTTCGGTGTGGTGGCGGGCCTGGGATTGTTGACGAAGGAGACCATCCTCTTCTGGGGGTTCGCACTGGTCCTCGGGTTGCTGCTGACCCGACAACGCCGCCTGCTGTTTACCCGCTGGACACTGTTTGGGGGCCTGATCGCCTTCGCGCTCGTCCTGCCGTTCTTGCTCTGGAATGCCTTCAATGGGTGGGCATCGTTCCAGTATTGGGCGGGCTATTCCCACAATCATAGTGCCGGCGGGACGCCCCTCGATTTCCTGCTCAACCAGATCCTCGGCATGAATCCCCTCTCGGTGCTCTTGTGGGGGGCAGGACTGTGGTACTTCTTCTCCGCACGCGGTGCGCGCTATCGGGTCTTCGGGTGGGCATACCTCATCCTCTTCGTGCTCTTCAGTGCAATACAGGGGAAAACCTATTTTCTGGCGCCGGCCTACCTGCCGTTGTATGCTGGTGGGGCGGTGCTGCTCGGTACATGGCGGGTGCGCTGGCCCAGACGGGTCGCGGCCTATCCCGTGTTGCTGGTCGTGTGTGCCATGTTGCTGGCCCCCGCTGTGATGCCAGTGTTGCCACCCGCTGTGTATGGACATACGTATGGCAAGGGTGGCAACGCAGGGTCGCAGCAGGATGCAGGCGATATCGACGGCTTGCCGCAAGCCCTGGCGGATCGCCTGGGCTGGGAGCAACAGGTCGCCTTGATTGCGCAGGTGTATCACAGCCTACCAGGGGATGAGCAGCGGGTGGCCTGCATCTTTACCTCCAATTATGGTGAGGCAGGTGCGCTCGTGCAATTCGGGGGGCGCTATCATCTGCCCCCGCCGATCAGCGGACACAACGCCTTCTATCTCTGGGGACCGCAAGGGTGTAGCGGCCAGGTCATCATCACGATCAATGTTGCTCCCCAGGACGTTACACGGGGGTTCAGCTCGGTGACGCTGGCCGCCAGGACTTCCTGCGCTGATTGTGTGGACTATGAGAATCATGCTCCTATTCTGATCTTGCGGCAGCCGAAGGCGAAGGTCCCATTCGCGGTGCTCTGGGCACAGGTGAAGCATTACGATTGAGGCCAGGCAGGGTTGGAGTCCCGACAGTTTTTCCCCGCGCGCATCCCGGCTTCGGCGATAGACGCGTTCATAGACAGAGCCTGGGTAAGTTCTTGCTGCGCTTCTCTGCTATCCTTATTTTCCTGGTAGGGATGGCTCTGATGGAAAGGCCTCTTCACCTGTGCTTCGCAGGCGCACTTGCCACGGCCGTCCCTTGATGGGCGCACGTCGCACCTCGAACAGGTGTGCGCTTGCTTTGAAGAGCGACGCGAAATCCTTATGGCCAACATGGCGTGGTGAGAACCTCGATTCCACGGCCACCAGTGCATCCGCCATGTGTGCGATGGAGAGCCACTCCTCCTCCTCCGAGCGCCGGGCCTCTGCTGCGCGATAGGCCTCTACCACCTGTTCCAGGGTGTAGGCAGGGGGCTGCTCTTTGTTGAGAGGACCATATACACGTTCGGCCATCGCCTCGATGACCGGCAGAATCTCCTTGATGATCGGTTTTTGTTTGAAGAAGACGATCTCGCTGGCGACCTCTCCGAAGGCTTCGCGCGTGACATTGAGGTCTTCGTAGACCAGCAGCAACAGATAGGGACAGTTCGCACTGCGCACTTTGGCGACTTTGTTGCGCAGGTAGGTAGGAGACCAGAAGCCGACCAGTTCTATCAGGATACGTCGCCGGTCGTCAAGACTATTGACCACCTGGAAGTCGGGAATCATCACCGTTCCTCCCAGCACCAGCACCTCCTGCTCACGCAGCAGCCTCCAGTGCCCGCGTGCCCCGCCAAACTTTTCCTCGAAGTCGGTGAACTCGCTGGCAAAGGTGCGCTCTAAGGCTGAGTCATACTCAGCGGCCCGCCGGTAGTGCGATCTTAGCCCACAGGTATGATCGAGCGAGTAGCGGACGAGCGAGGCATCCGCCTGCCGCGCATCCTCCTTGTTTTCCAGGGGGATCTTGTCGGGAAACAGTTTGAGCCTGGCACTCATGCGCCAGCGCTCCCCTAAGAGCAGCGCGGGCATGAACCTGGCAAAGGAGATGCCATAGCGCTCCGTCAGCACAAAGTCTGACATGGGACCCGACAGGGTAAGGCGATAGCCCCCTGTTGCTAACTCCTCAGCCCAAAACATAATCTTGAACAGCTTTAAGTAGCGCCACACCTCTTTGAAGTTGTCGAAGATGTCGATGCGCAGCAGCGTCGCCCGGTAGAGGACGCCGCGTGCCAGCTCCAGGTTGTAGCGTTGCAGCAACATAAGTGGCGTCCAGCGCGGTCCGGGATGCGTCAGCAGATACTCTTCAGGTCGATCCGCGAAGAGCAGAGCCTCGACCTGGGATGTGCCGCTTCCCAATTCGCCGGCCACCTCGGTCAAGAGATCGGACCGGGTACGTGGATGAAACACATCAGGATCGGCAAACACGGGACCACGTTCGAAGAGCAAACGACGTGCGTGGTGGAGTGTGAAAGGCGCCTCCAGCGGCGCGAAGGTGGCCTCGTTCTCCATGACTTTTGCCAGTCCTCGCAGGCGCAGGTAATCGATGCGTGTGCCCTCAAAGGCCTCGCGGGCCTGCCACCAGGCGAGGCGAGGTTGGCCCACCATACGCTGGAACAGTGTGATCATGTCCTGAGCCGTATGCAAGATCTGCTCGTCGGTTTCATCGAGCAGGTCAACCGTCACATCCCCACCCGCTCGCCGGAGGAAAGGCTTAATCAGATCACTGGTCAGCACTGCGCGCCTCCTTCTTTTGCGCGGCGCGCCGGCGCTGCACCTTGCCCTCCTCCGTCGTGCCTCGTACGAGGATTTCGTAGAGCACCGCCTGCCGGTTCTCGACTTTGCGCAAAATGCGGCCCAGCCGTTGAATGTATTCGCGGGCACCCGAGGTGCCACCCAAAATCAAGGCCACCTTTGCTTCCGGGACATCGATGCCTTCATTCAAGACGCGGGTCGTGACGATGGCGGCATAGCGGCGCTCCCGGAAGCCATCGATGATATCTTTGCGCTCCTGGGCTGGTGTTCGGTGGGTAATGATCGGAATGAAATGGCGGCGGGAGATGGTATACGCCACCTCGTTGTTCTCGGTGAAGATCAAGGTTTGACTCGTCTGGTGTTCGCGCAACAATCGATCAACCGCCTGCAATTTGCCCTCACAGCCTGCCAGCAGACGTCCGATCCGTTGCCGGGCGAGCAGGGCCGCCCTCGCTTCAGCGTCCCTGGTAGAAAGGGTCATAAGCACATGCAACCAGGCGGCCCTGTAGCGTTGGATCAGGCCCCGGCGTCTGGCATAGCCCATGTAGATCTCATAGTCGCGCTGGTAGTCGCGCTGCTCGTCTTCGTTCAAACTGACGCGGATGCGTTGTGTGCGGTACAGCGCGAGCCGGTCTCCAATCAGGTCGTCAATGCGCAGTGCATAGACCACTGGTCCTACCAACTCATCCAATCGCCAGCGTCCGTCGCCCTGCTCTCGTTCTGAGGGGTAGGTGGCCGTGAGTCCCAGGCGATATGGGGCAGGCGTCATCAGTGCGCCTTCCCCAAAGAAAGGCGCGGTCGCGTGGTGACTCTCATCGAGGATCAGGAATTTGAAGTAGTTGCCGTATTCGGCAACCAGATCAGAGAAGGAGTGATATGTTGTCACCGTCAGCGGCAGCACATTTTTTTCGCCGCCATAAAAGACGCCAATCTCCGTCGAGAAGGCATTGCGAAGAATGCTATACCACTGGTGCAGCAGGTCCAGAGTCGGACAGACAATCACCGTGGACCGATTCACCTCAGCGATAGCGCGAACGGCCACAAAGGTCTTGCCCGCGCCCGTTGGCAAAATCACGCTGCCTCGCCTCCCCGCCTGTCTCCAGGAGGCCAGAGCTTTCACTTGATAGTCGTGCGGTTCCCGCGAGTCAAGGAGCGTATAGTTGAGTGGTTGCCAGCGCGGGACCATATCGCGAATACCCTGCGCCTGTATCCAGGGGATCAGCGAGTTGTAGTGAAATGCCTCACAGCGCCATTTCCCGTTGAGAAGACGCCAGGGTGGCGCCAACGGGCCCTCCGGGGTCCCTCCCTCCACAACCAGAGTCCCACCATGAAAAGAGAGGTGTTTGCTCATGTGCTATAGCATAGCAGACACCCATCTATCCTGTCTAGACATAAAAAAGAGGCACCCCGGATCGCGTAGGGGCTATGGCTCAAGCGTCGCCGGGTACAACCGGTAGCGTCATATAGGATAGGTGCGCGCTATCGTGCAGAATGGCCTGATGCGCTACCATCCCTTCGGCGTCTACCCCCAGGTCATGGCTGGTGTTGGGATTGCGGTCCCAGCGGGGGAAATTGCTGCTGGTAATATCCAGACGCATGCGGTGGCCAGCCTTGAAGATGTTGCTGGTGGCCCACAGATCGATGTCATATGCGTATGCCTGGCCTGGCTCGATCAGCGTGGGCGCCTCGCCGCGCGCGAAGTCACGGTAGCGGGCGCGTAGAATGCCATCGGTGAGGTTCAGCGCGTAGCCGTCGGGGTAGACATCAACCAGGCGCGCCACAAAATCGGTATCCGGCGCGCTAGAGATCGCCCAGAGATGCACCGTGACCGGGCCGGTTACCTCGATATCGTGCTCCAGGATGCCGCTGGTATAGACCAGCACATCCGTGCGGCTCTCGGTGACACGCTGATCAAAGGGACCGGCCGGGTACTCAGGCGACATCAGCAGGGCGCCGCCGCGCGTGATGACCGGGTTGGCGGGATCGTAGGCGTACTGGTCCAGCGACTCGGTCGCGGGTGGCTCGACGCTCAAAGAACCATCGCCGCGCCATGTATTGGCGTGCCCATTGCTGTGCAGGTAATAGCGCGTCTCGACGGCGCGTGCCAGGGGCCACTCCTGCTCAGCGCGCCAGGTGTTGGCGCCCATCACGAAGAGCTTGATGGGCGCCTCGCGCAGCATCCCCGTATCGATACCCTTGAGCCAGTGATCGAACCAGCGCAACTGCACACTGAGAAAGTCGCTCTGCAGATCGATAAAGCCAGCGGTCGCGCTCAATCCAAAGTTGCGCTCGCCGATGGGGTTGATGACGCCACCGTGTGACCACGGACCGAGCAGCAGTTTGCTCTGGCGAGCCTCCGGCGTGGCCCCTTGCCGGCGCATCGTCGTGAAGTTGCCGATAGTGTCCTGCAAGAAAATGTCGTACCAGCCGCCCACATTCAGGGAGGGCACAGTCACGCGCTCGTGCTTGCCGCGAATGGTTACCGGCTCAAAATACGCGGGGTCCATCGGGTGCTGCATGGTATCGAAGAAGGAGGGCGCCACCTCGTTGCGCTTGAGCGGCCCAAAATCGTTGAGCGGCAGCGACTGATAGCCCTCTATCCCAAGTGCATCCATGTCGCACACCAATGAAACGATGCTGCTTTTCATCACGGCGCGCTCGCCGCGATGACGGCGCGTCAGCACATTGAGGCCCATCATCAGGTTCCAGTTCGCCAATTTGCCGAGTTCCAAGGCGCCGCCGCGAAAGGAGCCACCATTCAAGGGGTCGTTCCAGGTGATATTGGGGATCATGGCCTTCAGCGCGGGTGGCTGCTGGACCGCCGCGAGCCACTGGGTGTAACCATAGTAGGATGAACCATACATGCCCACGCGGCCACTGCTACCAGGCAAGTCGGCCGCCCACTGGATGGTATCGACACCATCCAGCCCGTCGCTGCGATATGGATACCACTCGCCTTCGGACGCCAGGCGCCCACGTGTGTCCTGCACCGCGACAATATAGCCGCGCCGCGCCGTCTGCACCGGGTCCAGAGACGTTGTGCCGCCTGGCAGATCTTTGCCATAGGGCAGGCGTGTGAGCAGCACAGGCCACGTCCCTGCGCTCGCGGGCCGGTACACGTTTGCCCGCAACACGGTCCCGTCACGCATTGTCGCCGCTACATTAAACTCTACACTTACAGAGAGATCAAGTTGTTCTGCCATCGCATGCCTCCTGCTGCTCCATATAGGGACGACGATTTTGGCTCATAAGCACGTCTCGTAGGGGCGCCGCTTCGGCTCTCCTTGCCCGCCGACAAGGCCTGCGCCCTGTTCCAATGCCGCCATCTCGCCTTCTCTGCCGGAACTCTCCTTATTTTGTATCAACCAATGCG
>JBDTHH010000132.1:0-3731 GCA_039937055.1 Ktedonobacteraceae bacterium
GCGCAAACAGCCGCCGGGCAATCAATCTGAAGAGGATCCACAAGATGAAAATGACGAGTAGAGAAAGCCAGAAAACAAGCGCGACTAGCATCCAGGTAAGCGTGGTGTCCCGTTGCGCTACGCGGGCGTTATCCGCGCTCAGGGCCTGATCGAGCCGGTCAATCGTCGCGCGGAAGCGATCAAAGAGGATTTTTCCGGCAAGGCTGGTCTGTTCGGCGCGCGCGCTGGCCAGGTCGCCATGTTGAACATGGGCCAGTTGAACCAGCGCGAAGGACCTGTACCACTCGTTGGCTCGCGTCGTCACCTGATCCAGAGCCGCGCTGGATGTACGAAAATTCGGTCCAGACAGGTGCTGCCTGAGATCACGAAGGGTGGCGAGAAAACGCGGGTGGCCGCTGTTGAACGGTTGCAAAAACAGCGGGTTGGCGGTAGTGATATAGCCGCGCAGACCCGTTTCCTGGTCAGTCATAGCGCTGAGCAAGGTATCTTCGTCTTTTTGAAGAACCTGCGTTTGCGTGCGCAGGTCTGTTTCGCTGTTGAGAGTATCCGCGGTCGTCAGAGCACGAAGTAAGCTCACAGCGACCAGCAGGGCGATCACGAAGAGCAAGTATGTATTGAATTGTCGTAAGAGACTCACCGGTCGCCTTGTGTGTGTGTGGGTCATAGTTGTTCCTTTCCCAGAGCAACAGGTCGTAACGTCTGCTCTGCGCTTCAAGGAGCAGAAGGCTCGGGATAGGGCTGGTGAGCGAGAATGTTTGTGATGCGTTGCAGCAGTGTCTCAGGTTTAATGGGCTTAGAGAGGTAATCAACGGCTCCCAATTCGCGCTCTTGTCCACCCTCATCGGAAGTGCTGAGGATGATGACGGGAATGTTGGCTGTGAGAAGATTATTTTTCAGCCATGCCAGGACTGTGAGTCCCTCCATATCAGGTAAAAGGAGGTCCAGGATGATCACATCAGGCCGGATGGTTGTCGCCAGTTCAAAGGCCTTTATGCCTGTGGTGGCCACTCTAACGTCATAGCCGACTCCTTCGAGTGCGTGCTGCAGGAGGTTTGTGATGTCAGGCTCATCATCGACCACCAGGATGCGTTTGCCCAGGTGGCCTGCGCGTGCTGGCAGCAGCGCGACACGCTGCTGGACCAGTGGCAGGGTAAAGCTAAAGGTAGATCCCTGTCCTGGTTCGCTGGTGACGGTGATCTCCCCCCCGTGCATCTCGACGAGGGAGCGGGCGATGGTCAGCCCCAGGCCGGTGCCGTTGACTGTCTGGGTCGTGGCATTCTGGGCGCGGTAGAAGCGCGTAAAGAGTTGAGCCTGCTCTTCTACAGACAGCCCGATGCCGCTGTCGGTGATCGAGATGCGGGCCATGGTTCCCGTTGCCTCCACCGTGAGATCAATGCGTCCTCCCTGGGGTGTATATTTGTGCGCGTTAGAGAGCAAGTTGCTGAGGATCTGCACGACGCGCTCGCTATCGGCCTGCACGATGGGGGAGGGATTGGGCAGGTGCAGGACCAGATCCTGGTGCTTCTCCTCCAGGCGCAGGGAGAACGAGGGGAGCAGTTCGCGAATGATCCGGGTGAGGTGCAGAGGTTCGCGGTGCAACTCGATCTTGCCCGATTCGATGCGCGAGAGGTCGAGCAGGTCGTTGATCAGGCTGACCAGGCGACGAGCATTGTTGTGGGCCACGCTGAGAAACTCCTCTTGCAGCGCGGTGAGGGGGCCGACCTCCTCGTCGTGTAAGAGCAGGTCCACATAGCCCTGGATGGAGGTCAGCGGGGTGCGTAACTCATGGGAGACCAGCGAGACAAACTCAGACTTCATGCGATCCACCTCGCGCTCGCGTGTTACATCACGCAGGACATAGAGACGGCCGAGGTACTCATCGGTTGAGCTGAAGACGGGCGTGGCATAGCATTCAAGGTCGCGCCGTTGAGGAGTACTCTGGATCATAAAATCGGTGATCAGGGGCTCGTGATCAGTCATACTGTATTCAAGGAGCGTTTGTACCTGAGAGGGGTCAACGAAGAGAGGCGCGAGCAATGCGTGAAGCACACGAAGCGGGTGATCGATGACGGCATCATGAGGGATGCCAAAGAACTCGGTGAAAGATCGGTTCACGGTAAGGAGGCTATTATCGGGCGAGATAAATAGGATCGCCTCGCTGACGGCATCCAGGAGCGCGCGGTTGGTGCCATTCGCCCTTTCCACCAGGGTATACTGTTTGGCCAGTTTCTGCATGGCCGTCAGCAGCTTGGCTTCATTGCGCTTTTGTTCGGTGATATCGCGCGCGGAGATCAGTACGCCCAGGGGCTGACCGTCTTCGCGTCGGAGCAGCGACGCATTCACAGAGACCGCGGTGGTGTTGTCGCTACGTGAGCGTATATGTAATTGGTAGTTGAGCACGCGTTCCATCGTGAGAACGGTCTGGATGCACTGCTCGGCCCGGCGCTGATCGGTGAAATATTGTTGAAATGCCGAGCCAATCAATTCCTGCTGCTGGTAGCCGGTCATTTCACAGAAACGGGCATTGACATCCGTGATGCTGCCATGAGCATCTGTGGTTAACATGGTATCGATGTTCGTCTCGATGAGCGAACGGGTGTACAACTGTGTGGCCTTGAGTTCTTCCAGGCGGATTTCATCGGTGATATCTTTTGAGACCACCAGAAAACCGACAATAGCCCTGTTGCCATCATGGCGGGGCGTCACCACTACGCGGGCGAAGAAGCGCTCGCCGTTCTTGCGCACACACTCGATGCCTCCCTCCCAGGTACCATGGTGCAGAGCGGCCTGCGTAATCTCGCGCGGTTTGCCTTGCGCCGCATAGTCCGGGGGGGACAGTGTGGTGATATTGGCCCGGCCGGCCACCTCCTCGGCCGTGTAGCCATACATGCGCCGCGCGCCTTCGTTCCAGAGCAGGATTCTCCCCTCGATGTCGATGCCGATGATGGCGTATTCGGTGGATGCATCGAGAAGGGAGGTGATGAATTCGACGGCATTGAGCTGCTGAGCGCTAAGTGGGCCATTTGTAGGAGGAACATTCATCCTCATTCCTCCCTTGCGGTTTCTGAAAGCGCTGCTGTGTCTGCTGGAGCAGACGCAAAGGCCTGCGCGGGTGTTGTATAGCGGGCAATGGTCGTGAGCAGTTCATCTACCTCAAAGGGCTTTGGCAAAAACGTGCTGGCGCCGGATAGATAGGTAATCAGGTCGCCACTAAAATGGGCGGAGCATAAGATGACCGGAATATGCCTGGTATCCTCGCGCCGCTTGAGTTGCTGGCAAAGATCGCGTCCATCTTCGCCTGTGAGCAAGATATCGAGCAGGATCAGGTCAGGTAAATCCCCATTGAGATGCTGAAAACAGTCGCCATTGACGCTGGTTTTGACGGCGTAGCCCTCCATTTCCAGCGCGATCTGGATGGCCTCTAAAATCTCTTCATCGTCATCAACGACTAATATTTTTTTTGTCATGACGCTGCTATCCCTTCCTGCTGAACGTGCGTTGGCGTCTCTGTGTCGGGCGCTTTTCTGTCCAGGGGGATGGAGAAAAAGAATGTGGAGCCACGGCCTTCCACGCTCTCTACCCAGATCTGGCCGCCGTGTCGCTGGACGATTTCGAAGGCGATGTACAGCCCGATCCCCAGCCCTGGATACTTGGTATCCCTGTCGCCATACACGCGATAGAAGCGCTCAAAGATCAGTGCCTGCTGGTCCTGGGGGATGCCGATGCCGTGA
>JBDTHH010000133.1:0-8099 GCA_039937055.1 Ktedonobacteraceae bacterium
CGCCTCCCGCAGCAGTTTCTGTGTGCGTCTCACGCGTACATTGCTTACCGATTGAGTCATTTCGCACTCCCTGTCTCATCTGAGACACATTTTCCTGATTGATCCTTGTTTTTCCGCACGCGTCCGGCTACACTGAGAACGAGAGACGAGTGTCCATCTGAGAGAGTATGTCTCAATCTGGTCGTCTTGTCAACAGACAGATCTCAACCATCCATGAGGCATCAAGACACACCGCATGCGATGAGTTGAATGTCGCATTTCATTCACCACGCGTAGCGTGAGTCAACACACCCTCTTCCACAAGAGAGGTTTTTCGTCTGTAAGGAGCAAGATCTATGCATTCGTTCACACGTCACCGCCCAGGCTCGGCATCCAGGGCGTCGGCCAAAGAGACAAAAGGCCTGGTCGGGAGTGAGGGCTGGCGCGACGACCTGATGGGATGGTTCCACGATACCTTCTCGTTCCGAGGCAAGTGGCGAGAGCTGAGGCAGAGGACCGCCACCCTGGCCCGCATTCAAGCCGGAGAACAAGTGCTGGATGTGGGTTGCGGCACGGGAACCCTGGTGCTAGAAGTGGCACGCCATGTGGGCCCTGCGGGTCGTGTTGCAGGCATTGACCCTGGGGCCCAGCAGATCGCCCGTGCCCGCGCCAAAGCGGCTCGGCGCCATGTACCTATCGAGTTCCAGACCGGAGTAATCGAGCAGCTTCCCTTCCCTGATCAGACGTTCGATGTGGTGCTCTCTACCTTGATGATGCATCATTTGCCTGCTCCCCTCAAACGTCAGGGACTCGCTGAAATTGCCCGTGTCCTCAAACCAGGGGGGCGGCTGGTCATTGCCGATTTCAAACCCAAGGAGGAACGCCAGGGCCGGGCTGTTCGATTTCACGCTGGGGGGAGCAGCATACAAGATCTGGCTGCCCTGGTCAAGGACGCCGGTTTCGAAGACATGGAAACGGAGGAGATGCAGCCCCCACGCTTCTCTGCTTTCCCAGGAGCCGGCATAGTTCGTGCGCACAAAAGCTGAGAAGCGTGCAGACAGGCGCTCCGCTGCTCACTTGTCTGCATCCCTACGCCGGTCGCGCGAAAATACTCTGCGGGAGAAATGCGCTCACCACCCAGTTGGGCGCATCCACCACCTCACAGAGCTTCAGATCGACGCTCACGCTACAGAGCATGTAGGCGTCAGGGCGCGATAAGCCATAGGTTCGTTGCAGATAATCAAGCATATGCCGGATGGCGTTACGCGCGACCTCCATCAGATCAGGTCCAATGCCATCGGTCGCGTAGTACGGGGCGGTGTTTGTGCGCTGGGCCAGTGGGCCAGCGGTGAGGAACTGCGGTTCTGGCACCTGGATATCTTTATGGACAGTCAGGCGCACCGTGGCGCGCATCGGCGTCTCGATGGCCGTACCACAGACCTCACCATCCCCTTGCGCGGCATGGCCATCGCCCATGGAATAGAGCGCACCTGGAGCCTCTACTGGCAGGTAGAGTCGCGCGCCTTTTGTGAGGTGCTTTGTATCCATGTTGCCGCCGTGCCGGTAGGGCGGGATAGTCGAGAGGGCGCCTGCTTTGCCGGGCGCGAGACCGATCTCGCCACAAAAAGGCGCCAGGGGGAGACGGATGCCGGGCGCGAATTCGGCCCAGCCATCCGCCCCGCCTTCGAGATGCCATATCTTGAGCGCCGGCTCTGGAAATTCGTCGGCCAGCAGGCCAAAGCCCGGAATGATCGCCGTCCAGCCCCAATCGGCCGGCTGGAGATCGAGGAACTCCACCTCAAGCGTATCGCCAGGGGCGGCGCCTTCGACGTAGATGGGGCCGTTCACCTGGTCCACACGAGAGAAGTCGAGGGCGCCAATCGCCTCAACGGTGCTGTCACGCGTGATCTGGCCGCAGGAGGCATCGAGCAGGTCAAAGCTCACTGTTTCGCCAGATTGGATGGTGGCAATGGGTGGGATACTCTGGTCCCAGGCCAGATGCCACTGATCGCGATGGATATGGATGGTACGTCTCCTTGCTGGTATATTGGTCATGACTTACAACGCTCCTTTCAGCTCTCCAGGCGAGTTCAGGTATTACGGTTAAAGGAAAAAGCGGGTCTGCTTCTAGCTTAGCGTTCAGGTTTGACCCAGATGCCGCGTTCGTGCATGAGGTCAATCTGCTTCTGGATGACCTTTTCGCGGTACTCGGCGTGCTTCATCGGCTCGCGTTCAAGGTAGAGGTTTTTGGGGTAGATGGGCTGCTCATAGAGCAACTGGTAGAGTTCTGTGCGCAGATCCTTCAGCCAATTGTCCCACTGAGCGCGCGCGCGGTGGTCGCGCATGGCTTCGATATCGATCACGCCACCGACATAGGTCGAGCCTGCGCCGTAATCCTGGCGGCCAACGATCTGGCCCTTGTAGTTAATCACAAACGAACGCCCGCCGAAGGTATCGATAGCCGTATCATCCTCCGGGAACAGGTAGTAGGTGCCCATATTGGGAGCCACCAGGTACATATTGTTGTCAAGCGCCCGCGCCCGGCTCTGGATCTCAAATATATCATTGCCTGTGGCCGGATGCGGATAGGAGGCGCGATAGACGACTTCCGCACCGTTCATGGCCAGCGCGCGCGCGTTTTCGGGATACGAGCCTTCATTGGCCATCATAATGCCCAGCCGTCCGATCTCAGTGTCGACCACTGGCCAGAAAGCATCCAGGTTCCTTCCATAACGAGCTACCCACCAATCATACACGTCGTGGGGGCAGACGGAATGCTCGACAGGATAGAGCGGGGCGACCTTGTAGTGCCGCAAAATCACCTCGCCCTGGGGATCGAGGATAAAGCCCACATTGAAGTAACGGTCCGGCACTTCAGGGTGGCGTGCCTTGGCCTGGGCCATGATAAAGGCGTTGTAGGTCCGGGCAATCTTGCTCAGCTCCTCGGTCTCTTCACCAGGGATGTCGATCGCGCATTCCCTGGCGAACTGCACGTGATCGAGATCCAGAACCTCATCATTGAAACCCTGAAGCGCACCTTCAGGAAAGGCAATCAGCCGCACGGGCAGGTCGAGACTGGAGAGCCAGGAAGCGGCTTTGACGAGGTGGGAGAGGTGTTCCAGGTTGCGTTTGATATCGGCGCGCGTGCGAATGCCGCGCACGGTGGGAATGAGTCCGACAGCGGTATAGGGCTTAATCATTGCTCGCTCCTTTGGTGTGTCAAAGACTTCAATACCAATCAGCGCGTTACCCAAATTTTGGGGGCGACCGAGCCAGTGATAGCTACCTCGTGCCCCTCTACAAGCATCTTGACGCTCTCTTCCTGCTCTTCGCCAGCGCCGTTCCCCTGGGAGAGTACTGTCAGGTGCGTGCCTGGCGTCAGACCCTTTTCATGCAGGTACAGGATCAGCGCCTCTTCATTCTCGACCACCTCGGAGATACAAAGAATGGTGGCCGCATCACCGGGAGCTAACATTGAGAGGCGCAGCGCGCCACGATCCTTCAGATAGGTGCGGGCGTTGGGGACAGAGCCGGGGATAGGGTTGCCATGAGGGCAGGTGGTAGGCTGGTGCAGGCTGGCGATCACGCGCGCCTCGACGGCGCCTGAGATAAAGTGTTCCAGGCGGCAGGCCTCTTCATGGACCTGGTGCCACTGCATGCCCAGCATATCGACCAGGAAACGCTCAGTCAGCCGGTGCCGCCGCAACACAGCCTCCGCTGCCTGGTTTCCGGCTTCCGTGAGGCTGACCTGGCGCTTGCGGTCCATCTCAACATAGCCATCGCGCACCAGGCGCTTGAGCATTTCGGTCACGGTAGGCGCCGAGACGCGGAATTTCTCAGCCAGCCGCGCGCCGATCACCACCTCGTCCTCCATACTCATGTTGTAGATGGTCTCCAGATACTCTTCGACGGTGACGCTCAACACATCTTCGGCTTTCATCGGCATGCCCCTCTGACTATGCAACGGTCCGCACATCAGTATAGCATACGATATCAGCCAACGTCACATCAGCGTGTGAACGGCGGCAGGTCCTTTGCCGTCTCCGCGATAATAAAGTCGACGACATCCTGCATGTTGCCGGTCCGTCCATAGACCGCACGCTGCCGTGCCGCACCATTGCCGTGCTGCATCACCCGCTGCATACTCGACGCCACACGCTCCCAAGCACCTTCCGCTTCCAGAGCAGGACGCACAAACTCCAGGAAGCTCTCAAGCAGGAGGCGTGCCGGAACAGCGCGCTTCTCCCAGATATCAATCAGGTCTACATCTAAGCCATAGCGTGCCGCCTGCCAACTGGCCGCGCGCAGGAGTTCATTATGCACATCAGGTATCGGCTCATTGTTCATGGCTTGCTTGTAGCAGGTCTGCACCAGGGCGCGTACCAGCCCGGCTACCATCACAGCTTCGTCCAGCGTCATACACACATCCATGACGCGGAACTCGATGGTGTTGAAACGTTCCGGCAGGCGAATATCCCAATAGACGCGCGTGACATCCACCACGCTTTTCGTGGTCACAAGCGTCTGCACAAGCTCTTCGTAGTCGGCCCGCGACGCAAACATAGACGGCGGACCCGATGGAGGCGAGGCCCACCACAGGGGAGTTCGGTAGCTCGCGTACCGCGTATCCTTCTGCTGCCAAAAGGGAGAGTTAGCCGTCACCGCAAGCAGCACGGGGAGCCACAGGCGCGCCCGGTTGAGCACCTGGAGCGCGGCTTCACGGTCATTGATGCCTATATGCACGTGGCAGCCAAAGATGACCTGCTGCTGGACCAACTGCTGATAGTCACGCACAAGCTGTTGATAGCGGGACCCGGGGGTGACCTGCTGCTCCTGCCAGGAGGAGATGGGATGCGTTCCAGCGGCCGCGATACGCTTGCCAAACTGTTCCGCCGCCGCGATTGTTCCCTGGCGCAGACGCCCAAGCTCGCTATGGACATCCTCTAGCGTGCGGCAGATGGGGGTCGCGATCTCTATCTGCGACAGCATCAATTCATATTGCACCACATCGCCCAACATCTCCTGGGCCAGCGGAAGGATCTGTTCCGCGTCCGGGCTGAGTTCGCGCGTGTGTGGATCAACGATCTGATATTCTTCCTCGACACCGATAGTGAATGTTTCCTCTTGTTGTGGCATAGCTGCCACCTCCTTTTTGCTTATGGCATTTTATCGTACCTCATCAACCCATAGAGCGCAACACGCTTCAGAGGTATGGGTGCACAAAAAGCCTCACAGTTCTGTGATACCACCCACCCTCAGGCATGAGCACATTCAAGTGCAGAGATATCTGGCCGATTACATACAGGGTAACGAACACTCCCTACTCGCTTGCCGGGTAGAGGAAAACACCAGTAACGAGGAGGGCCAGATATGCCATTTCCATCAAAGCAAGAGATTACAAGCGTTCTCTCTGCACACAATCTGCTATTCCACAAGACTCACCGTCTTGTGCTCATCGCCTTTACCATATGTCTACTGCTCGGCTCCGTCGCCGTCACCGCCGTTTTGCAAGCTGCCCATGCTTCAAACACGAGTACCAGTTGCTCCTGGTATACCATCCATGGAGGAGATTCTCTGAGCGGGATCGCCGCCCACTATCATACATCTATCTCTGCCCTGGCGCAGGCCAACCATATCCGCAATGTCAACTTGATCTACGCGGGACAGCGCCTGTGTATTCCGCAGCATTCAAGCGGCAGTGGTGGCGGCCATAACAGTGGGATACAGAGCGACGGCACAGTTCGCTGGTATGCCTACGATGCGCTTGCATCGGCCACGCGCGGCCAGGTAGAAGCAACGCTGCGGCAGACCGCGGCCGAATACCATCTGCCCGTGAACCTGGTGCTGGCTATCGCCTGGCAGGAGAGCGGCTGGACGCAACATGTCATCGCCCGCGACGGCGGCATCGGCGTGATGCAACTGATGCCCGGTACCGCTATGGATCTTAACCGGAGCGCCGGTATGCGGCGTGACCCCTACCAGCTCTCGGATAACATTCACCTGGGCGCCAGCTACCTGAGAATGCTGTGGAACGGCTTCCATGGCAACCTGGACCAGGTCGTCAGCGCCTACAACGAAGGCGGCTACGCGGTTCAGCACCGGGGCATCTTCAACTGGTCGTATGTCCACAGCGTGGAGAGCCTGATGAGACAATACCACTAATCGATAAAGCACGCACGACATAGCGTGAACAAGCCACGAAGAGTAATACCCTTCGTGGCTTGTTCACGCTATGTGGCCTGCTCACCCTAGAACAGGCAAGACGCCCCCATCCGCGTAAGGACGGGGTGCAGGCCAGCGCATTGGTTGATACACAATAGAGGGCAACATGCCGGCGTGCCGCGCGTGGAGTCACAGGGCGCAGGCCAGCGGCGCCCCTACACGAAAAAGGGATGCCGCTAGTTGCCAGATGTCGGTCCAGGACCGGAACGCCCGGATGCGAGCGTGTGACTCTTTTCGTGTAGGGGCGCCGCTGGCCTGCGCCCCGTCCCTACGCAAGGCATCAGAAGTGCTCGCACAACTCAGCAAACGTATCCAGCACCAGCAAGCGCCCGCTACCCTCGTGACGAATGTCTTGCTTTTCCAGGCCCCAGGTATGCATATGCGGGATAAAGACGGCGTTCAGTCCCACTGCCAACGCCGGATTGATATCGGACTTGGGAGAATTGCCCACCATCCACGTATGGCCATGATCCAGGAGCAACTCCTCTACAAGCCCGATATAGGTAGCCACATCCTTTTCCGCAACCACGATGATGTCTCTAAAGTAGAGCTTCAGCCCTGAATTCTCAACTTTGAGCTTCTGCTCCTCTTCATTGCCCTTGGTCAACATGATAAGCGCGTGGCGGGGCGCCAGGTATTCAAGTGTCTCCTGCACGCCCTCCATGAGTTGCATCGGGTGCTCGGTGATCTGCACGCCGAAGCGCCTGACCTGTTCCAGGTCCTCGTCGCGGATATCGCGCTCCACCAGGCGCCTATAGGTTGCCTCCAGGCTCCTGGTAAAGCTCGCACTCCCATAGCCCTGGGTCATCTCCACCTCATCAAGCACCGCGCGCACTTCATGTGACGCGAGCGAGGAATGGTTGAGGAAGTCAATAAACTCTTCAGTGGCGCGCTCAAAATAGATATTGTTCTCCCAGAGCGTATCATCAGCATCGATCAGTAAGTGTTGTCGCATGACACTATTCCTATACGGTATTGGATGTAGCCTTGGTCACAAGAAATCATTCTCTATTTATACTACGCGATGGTCTGACATTTGGCAAGCTGATGGCGGATTCACCTATATACTCTCTATTACTCAGAAACGTCTTGCCCTTAATCTTCTGGCGCACCAAAATCGCCCCGCCATAGCCGCTGCATCTCCTCGGATGTTGCCAGCAGCGCCTCTAACGTCCCGCAGGCCTCCACGCGTCCATCTTTGAGCACGATAATGTGGTCGGCGCGCTGCAATACGGCCCGGCGATGCGAGACGACAAGGCAGGTGGACGTATGTTCGGAGAAGATGCGCTCCCAGAGTGTACGCTCCGTCTCCACGTCGAGCGCGCTGGAGAGATCATCGAAGACCAGCAGTTCGGGGGTGCGCACCAGCATGCGCGCCGCCGCTGTGCGCTGCACCTGGCCGCCGGAGAGCTTCAGGCCGCGCGTCCCGATCGCGGTTTGCAGGCCATGCTCCAGGCTCGCCACATCGCGCTCCATGACCGCCGCGTGGATAGCTGCTGGCAGATCAACGCTCTCCTCCGACAGGCCCAGCAGAATGTTGGATTTGAGCGTCTCACTGAAGAGGCGTGGCACCTGCGGGGTGTAGGCGCAGCGCGGCGGCACGCAAAAGGTTGCCGGGTCCGCCACCAGAGTGCCATTCCAGTGTATCTCGCCGCTATCTCTGGGCAGCAGGCCCAGCAACACGCGCACAAGCGTGGTCTTGCCCGCCGCGACACGCCCCGTGATGACCGTCAGCGAGCCACGTTTCAGACAGAGGCTGACTCCTGCGATGCCGCGCGTGGTATCGGGATAGCGATACGTGAGGTCCACCGCCTCCAGCATCTCCAGGCGGTCCTGCTCCGTCTTCGCGATAGATGGTGTCTCCGGCAGAGGACCTTTCAAATGCAGCGTATGTGGAG
>JBDTHH010000134.1:0-8870 GCA_039937055.1 Ktedonobacteraceae bacterium
ATACACGGCCAATTGTGCTCCTGGAAGCGCTGACTCATCTCCAACATGCCGGGCTGGTGAGCAGTACCGCCAATCAACCAGGCGATGATCTTAGCCACCGGCGCTACTGGCGCGCTCCAACTGCGGGGGAGTCGCTTTCAGTTCCACATGGCTATGCTTGAGTAGGGGGCCTGCTGTGAAGTATTTCTGATCTGGTCGTGTATGCTTGGTAAGGGAGATCGCTGAGCCATAGAGTATACTGTATTTCCAATACAGAGACGCCCTGAATGTCTATCCCTCTACGATCCAGGGTGCAGGCGGGTTGAGGCCACATAGTTCCTTAACGCACCTGCCCCTGACGGTTTTATTGATAGTAACAGGCTCTCATTCTATGCTACCAGCGCGAAAAAACTTTTTAAACCTCGCACGCAAGCGCAGCGGCTGATTGATCGCTATATCCCCAATAAGCAACTTCAGCATCTCAACCGGGTAGACGAAACACTGAACGATTTTTTCTCGCAGCTATGATACAATAGAGGTGCGCAGAACGAAAATATCATCGAGGCAAGTTATGAAAACGTGTGAGCACCTCCAAACAATGGCAGTGACCTATGCAGAACTCTGTCAGGGAGAAGACCCCTGGATTGCCCTGGGCAATTTCATGAATGATTGGTTCGATTATGCCACAAGTCCCCTTCTTGAGGAAGATCCAATCAGACAAAAGAACCTGCATGAACGGCTGGTCAAACAGACCCCGGAGCCATTCACCAGGCGTAACATTTACTGCGGCAATCGTATGTTTGCCAACAAGTACGAGCTGGCCGAACAGTTTCAACTCCTTCAGCGCCGTTCAGCCTAGCGCCTTCTTTTTCTATGGATAGATCCCTATGCGACCCAAGGAATACCTCATGCTCTTCGCCCTGGCGGCTGTGTGGGGAGCGTCTTTCTTGTTTATCAAAGTCGCGGTAGTAGAGATGTCTCCGTTGACGCTGGTGGGGGTGCGACTGCTTTTTGGCGCCTTAGGACTGCTCGTCATTGTGCCATTCCGGCCGGCGATTATGCATGGGTGGCATACACGTCTACGTGGCTTCTTCTTTGTAGCTATTTTTAATGCCGTCATTCCCTACCTGGCGATTAGCTGGGGCGAGCAATACATTTCATCGGGCATGGCCGCTATTCTCAATGCGACCACGCCGCTGGTGAGTGTGCTTGTCTCACAGTGGTGGCCTGGCGGGGAACGGCTGACATGGTTGCGCGTCATGGGCGTAGTGATTGGTTTCCTGGGGGTAGGTGTCCTGGTTGGACCGGCGGCATTGAACACAGGTGGGTCAACCCTGTACCTGCTGGGAGCTTTGGCGGCCCTGGCGGGCGCGATCAGTTATGCCTTTGGCGCATTGTTAGCGCACCGCATGCTTGTGGGGGCGCCAGAGTTACAGCCAGCCATTGGACAAACCAGCATGGGTGCTGTTATCCTTGCCCCTATTGCTGGCATTGCTCTGGTGGTGCAACCAGCAACGCATGTACCGTCGTTCTGGGCGATTGCCGCGGCCTTGACGCTGGCATTGGGCGGCACATCGCTGGCGTATTTGATCTACTACTGGCTCATTGCTCGCGTTGGCCCGACCCGTACACTGATTGTTACTTATCTGCTGCCTTGTATGGCGCTGGTGTATGGCGCGTTCCTGCTCCATGAGCCGCTGGGTTTGAACGCCCTTGGGGGCCTGGCCCTGGTGTTCGTTGGCATCTTTGTGACGGGCAAGAAAACGAAGCAGGGCGTAGTAACTGCGGCGGCTACCGAAACGGCTGTACCTGAGTAACAACCTTATCCATGAGGAGCATATGCGATGTCAGCAGCACCCATACGTATTCTGGCCGTCGATGTCGGCACCGGGACGCAAGACATACTCTTTTTTGAGAGCGGCAAGACCATGGAGAACAACTTCAAACTGGTGATGCCCTCGCCAACGGTCATCGTGGCCGAACGCATCAAACGGGCGACCGAACGTGGACAGCCGCTGGTCCTCACCGGTGTGACCATGGGGGGTGGGCCGTGTCATTGGGCGGCACGCGATCACGCGCTGGCTGGCTACGCGGTGGCCGTGACCCCGGAGGCGGGAAAGACCTTCGATGATGATCTGACCATGGTGGAGCAGATGGGCTTCGAGATCGTTGCTGAGGCGGAGGCGGTGCGCAGGGCTGAGAACTCTGAAGCGCTGCATATCGAGTTGCAGGATGTGGATGCACAGGCGATCATCGCCGCGTTGCGGGCCTTCGGCGTCGATCCACGCGTCGACGCGCTGGCCATCGCCGCCTTCGATCACGGCGCGGCGCCTCCTGGCGTAAGCGACCGGCGCTTCCGCTTCGAGTTCATCGAGCAGACGGTGCGTCGCGACCCCACGCCCAGCGCCTTTGCCTATCTTGCCGGCGCCATTCCTGCTGACCTGACGCGCCTGCACTCCGTCGCGCGTAGTGCCGCGCGCTATACCGCACAGAGCGGCTCAGACCCCCATATCCCGCTCCTGCTGATGGATACCGGCTCGGCGGCGGTCCTGGGCGCGTTAGAGGACCCCCTGGTGCGAAGTCAGCGCGAGGGCCTGCTCTGTAACATCGGCAACTTCCATACGCTGGCCTTCCACCTGGTCAATGGCCGCATCGCCGGCATCTTTGAGCACCATACGGGAGAGATCGACCGGGCGCGGTTGGAGCACCTGCTTGTGAGGCTGGCCGCTGGTACGCTCACCAATGACGAGGTGTTTCACGACAGCGGTCATGGCGCGCTGGTGCTCCAGCAGATGGGAACGACGGGAGTCGCCTTCCCCTTCCTGGCTGTAACCGGACCGCGCAGGCAATTACTACGCGGCTCGCAGCTTTCGCCATATGAAGCAGTGCCTCACGGAGATATGATGATGGCCGGTTGCTATGGCCTGCTGCGCGCCCTCGCCGATCGCCAGCCGGAACTGGCCCCGCTGATCGAGCCAGCGCTCCTGGGTGGGTGATCCTTGTGAATATGCCAGGTCTGAGGCCGGAGGCTTCTATTTTCTCCAGTGATATCCCATCGACCCTTGTGCCAAACTGTCAAGAAGATATCTTACTTGGAAGCCAGAAGGTGAGTACAAATGTGATCAGAAGCAAGCCAATATTAAACCAGACTGCGACGGCGAAGGCATAAGCATAGTTTTGTATCTTCGCCTGATCAATGGTATGAAGCACGGTAGCATAGGTCCGATGAGAAATCTGGCTTTCGATGGCAAGACGCTGACAACTCTCTGGCTGCAAAGCAGAGTCACTCTCAGAGGTTTGATCATCAAAACATGCTTGAAATGTGTTCGTCATACGACGAATCTCGGCGCGCGGTAATCCCTCCGCTTGCAACTCATGTTGAAGCGGTGTGGTGAGTTGGTGACTGGCGATATTCGCGTGGGTAGCGAGTTGTCCAAAGAAAAGAATGCCGATGATCGCGACACCGATGGCACCGGATATTTGCTGCATCGTCGTAAAGACGCCGGCTATAGACCCCGCATCTCTGCTTTGGATGCCACTTAACACAGTATTCACGAGCGTTGGCAGTACGAAGCCCTCACCGAGTCCATAGATGAAGAGTACTGCCACAAGGAAAATTTCTTGCGCGCCGCCATAGTTCACAGTCAGCCAGGTGAAAATCAGCCCAGAAGCCATAATGATCATCCCCAGGGCGAGGATGCGCCGTCCTCCAAGAAGGGGAACTACTTTCACAGCCGCCGTTGAGGTAATAAAGAAACCAAGGCCCATAGAGGCCGTCGTGAGTCCTGCTGCAAGCGCCGAGAAGTGAAGGCCTGTTTGTAGATAGAGGGTCAGGATAAGCAGAAAGGACACAATCCCAGCATAGAAGACAAAGGTGATCACTAATCCGAGGACAAAGGCTCTATCGCGAAAGAGGCTGAGTTTACGACCCTCAT
The DNA here is from genome assembly GCA_039937055.1 of Ktedonobacteraceae bacterium. Lineage (GTDB taxonomy): Bacteria > Chloroflexota > Ktedonobacteria > Ktedonobacterales > Ktedonobacteraceae > JALYTT01. The sequence goes on from JBDTHH010000134.1 coordinate 3,915, forward strand.
TGAAGCTCTGAACCAAGCTAGCAGTGATTTTCGCATGTGGTGGTCTCGTCATGAAGTCAAAGGAAGGCAGAATGGATGTAAAGAACTCATTCATCCTCTCGTTGGATACTTAGCGCTAGAATATACCACATTTCAGGTGAGCGACGCTCCAGAGCAGCATGTGTGCGTCTATCTTGCATCTCCCGCGACGGATACTGCGAAAAAAATCCACGATCTCCAAAGCAGCGAGCAGATCAAAGTATGAGGAAGAGCGCCAAAGGGGAAGTAAACTTGGCCCAGGGTTTGCACTTGCTTGACTTTACCCGACCAGTGGAGTACCATAGCCACGTCAGTAACGGCTGTTACTGGCATTTATCGTTTGGGGGTAGAGATCAATGCTTGAGCGCGAACCTGTGCGCTGGCTGCAACTGACTTACAGGGTACCTAGCGAACCATCCCAGAAGCGTGTCTGGGTATGGCGTCGCCTGCAAAACCTTGGTGCATACGCCCTTCAGAACTCGGTCTACCTGCTGCCTTTTTCGGAAGAGATCGAAAAACACTTCCGCCAGCTTGCTCATGAGATTCATGAGATGGGTGGGGAGGCCAGTATTTTTTCTGTGGTGGCCCTGGACGTGGTGGACGAACGCCGGATTATGCAGACGTTACTGGATGCGCGTCACGCGGAATATGATACCGTGGTGAAGGTCTGCGCGCGTTTCCTGGGGAAGGCGCTGGCGCTGATCGAGGCGCGCAATTGGGATGACCAGATACACGCGGAGTTTGCCGAGGTGCTGGAGAAGGTGCATGTCCTGTTCCGCACTGCCAGGCGTCATGATATGTTGGGCAATCTGACGGCGACGAGGCGCGCGGCGGCGGCCGAATCGCTGATGGTGTGCGAGCAGGTGTTCCGCGCGCTACTCGAACAGGAGTATACGCACGCACGCCGCCTCTTAGAAATGCATAGCGATCTGCTTGCCGGGACTCCCGATACCACTTCTCGCAGCACATTGGCCGGTCCCTCTCCTGTCAGGGGATCAGTGGAACCAGAATACCTGGCGAGCGGACGTGAGGAAACTGAGCCGCCAGTCCCACCACTGTAAAATTGCCCGGCCAGTGATGTCAAGAATCTTGTGGCGCCAGCCGATACTTTATGGTAGACTTATTGATGGAACTGGTTACAACCAAACGCGCGTTTGAATCGTATACTTAAATAGCACCTGGATATGCCCTCCGGGCGATAGACGTCTTCTCTTAGAGAGAGGGAAATAAGCATGCAGAAACATACTCCTGTTCGACCAACCCGTGGTGCCGCCCCCGTTGCCCTTGACATGCGCGAATTGCTCTGGCTGTATCGCATGCAGCTTGGTTTGGTCGTGGCTGCGGCCTTTGCTGTGGGGGCCTTCCAACTCCTGCGACTCCTGTTCTTCTAAGCACGGACTTGCCCGCCGGGGAGATCCTGGCGTAGCCATATATCAAACGAGACCCTTTATCTTCTATAGCTTAGGAGACGAAGGGCCTTGCCCGTTTATGAGGAAGAAGTTGTATGCAGAGTACCACGAATGTAACTTCCTTCCAGCGTGCTATGGCTATTCGCATGGGAGCGGCCTTCTTCCTGGGTATTCCTGTGGGTTTCCTATTTCGCCCTTTGCTAGATCCCGCAACACTCATTCAGCCAGCTCCGCCCAGCTTCTCACTGTGGGGATACTGGCAGCTTCCGGCCCTCCTGTTGCTGGGTGCCATGCTGCTCAAGGTGCCGTTCTCTTCTCCTGCTTACCCGTCTGGAAACATGCGCTGGCCGGCGGTGTTGAAATACGGTGTCTTCGGTCTCCTGAGCGGCCTGCTTGTTGTCTTCGCAATCGCGCCATCGGATGTGTTTGGCATCCTTGAGTCTGGCGGGAGTTTCTCTTCATGGCGTACCTTCTTCATACTAAGTGGTTTTCTCGCGAATCCCCTGGTTGTTGGCATCGCCGCTTCATTTGCTCTGAGAGGAAGAAAGAGTGATCCAGGCTGGCACGCGCCTGTAACAGCAATTCTGGCCTGGGCCGGTACACTTACACTCTTCCTTCCGCTTGCTGTTGTCTATTTTCAGGTCATAAAGCAAGTGCCGCAGAGGTATTTTCTCTCAGGTGGCTCTTTGTTGTGGGCAGGGCTCCCGGTCTGGCTTCTGCTGGGTTTCCTACTTGCTCTCATTGGTGGCTTCTTTGGCAGACTATTTTCGAACCTGGTGGTGGAGAAACTCTGACTGGCAGCGATGTTCAAGGCGTGGGTGGCGTGCTCGTGCTGGCTTTCTGCTCCCACAGTTCTGCAAAATGCATCCAGTTGTGAAGCACATGGAGTGTTACCTCTTCATCGAAGGTCACGTCGAACGCGTAGCCAGTATCCAGGTTCCAGTTGCGCAGGTCGGCGCAGAGTATAGCTCGCTTGTCACGCCGCTCTCCGGCGCTGACATTGGGGTTGCGCAGTGCTGCATAGAAGTTGATCGCGTTGCGACAGAAGCGTGTACTGAGGCGTATGGCGTAGCCTATAGCCTGTTCAAATGTGATCGTACCTGGTTCGCCCTCACCTGCCGCGATGGTGGCGATGATTTGCTCGCGTACCCGGTTCTTTCTCAGCGCATAGAGTGTCAGCAGGCGAGAGATGTCATGGCCTGCCAGGTAGCGTTGTAGTTGTTGGAGTCCGGCCAGGTGGTCCACGCGGAAGGCGGTGGCCTGTGTCTCGTCAAGGTGATAGGTGATCTCGGCGGCCTGGGTAAGTTGGGCAAGAATGGGCGCGGAGAACGTTGGCCGCCGCGTGAAATTGCGCGCCGCCGGTGCGATATATTGCGCCCAGGGCTGACCCGTCCAGCCCGCTCGGGCGCCTGTGGAGTTGAAATAGGTGCTGGCTATATATTCATCCAGGCATAATTCCACGTAAAAGTGCGGGCCGATGCGTTGGAAGGCGTGTGGTATGTCGCTCTGCCGGTAGGTGGCAGCCAGCGCGTTGATACAGGGATGCAGGGCGATATCCGCCGCTATATGGGATAAATAGCCCATCGTAAAGGCCAGTGCCTGGCTGCGCAGGGCTGGCGAAGGGATCTCGGCAATGAGTTCAAGGAAGGCTATCAGAATGTCGCCGGAACGCTGAGTATGCAGCAACTCAGACCAGTGCATCCTGCCAACCGTTGCTTGCTGATGCTCCAGTCTGGCGCGCAGTCGTTCGCCGGACATGGCGTCCTTCAGGTGCAGCTTCTGATAGAGGCTGATATCGGGAGCCAGCGCGCCCAGGAAGGCCATGGCGGAGATATCGCTGCCAGGAAAGCCAAAGTCGACATCCGGCAGCGGCCCAGTATTCCAGATAGCGCCCGTGGCCGTCGTCTGAGCCGGAGCGACCCAGCCATGAGCGCGGCGGCGCAGCGCGCTGGCATCGAGGAGCAGTGAACCCAGCTCCTGCCCCGCGTCTTGATTTTGCCGGGCCGTCTCAATCAGGACTCGCCAGTGCGTGAGAAATGCTGGCATGCTTGGATGCCCCCTTTAACTGTCGACTTCCGTACCGTCAATACTGTAGCTGGTTGGCCTGCCTTCGTTATCCAGAAGAATGACTACCAGGCTTACTCCTGGGTGTAACGCTGTTTCAGTGGGTGCGGCGCCCTGCTGCCGGAACTCAACGCGAAAGGCCACTTCGTCGGCCGGTTCCGACGCAAAGGCACCTTCATCTTCTGAAAGCTGTTCTTTAACACCTTGACGCAGCACCTGAAGCAAAAACACTTGTCCGGTCGTGGGTATTTTATCCAGGCGCAGTACGTGGAAACGCTCCTGGCCGGCTGCTGTAGAAATGGGATCGGCTTGCAGGCTGTATTGCTGCATGTTGTGTGGTGAGAGAGGCACGTCCAGGGCGAGGAGATGCGCCTGTTCTGGCGCGTTGTCCTGGTGCTGTCCTTGCTTCCCTGTGGAAAAGACGATACAAGGAACAGTTACTTCGAGGTGAAAGATTGGCTGCTCGTGGCTATCCATCCTCTGGCCCTCTTTGTCGCGTTCACTGACTCGCGCATAGCGCTTATTGCATGAGATTACTAGTCATTGTACCCAACTTAGGAGGCAGATGCAATGGACTTGCGTTCCAACGTGAGAGCGAGTAAAATCCATCCATAGTACTATGACCATTCATTCATCCAATTGAGAGCTGCATGAACACACCGGTATCGAAGCCCAATACATCGATCCCTGCCCGTCCCGCGCGCGATGTGACGCCGCGTCGGCTGATCGTCACGGCGGGGGTGGTGATCTTCGCCGTGCGCGACTGGTCCCTGTGGGTATTGTTGCGGGAAGGACCGTGGGGGCCACCTATGCGGCTTGTCCTGGGTACCGAGTCGGTAACTGACGCGGTCGATCGCACCATTGAGGCACTGCTGCTGTGGCCAGAGCATGCTCCAACCATGCGACTGAAGGCGGGCTGGATCGAGCAGCAGGTCTACGTCTGGGGGAGCGCGGACCAGGGGGCGTCGGTCTCTCTCATCCATAGCGTGCTGCTCCGGGCCAACCGCGACGAACTGCGTCCCAACCTGCATCTCCAGCCCGTGCCGAGCCTGCGTGTGCAGTGGACACCCGTGGCCGAGATCGAGACGGGCCAGCGTACATTGGACCCCGAGATCGCTCCGGTGCTACAAATCGCGTTGAATACGCTGCGGGCCGAGGTGCAACGCAACCCTGAAGTCGTGCTGCGCTACCTGGCCGATATGGTCAGCGGACCTGAGCTGGAACGGCCCAAAAAAGCTGTCACCAAACGCGTGGCGAGAGATACCCTGCCCCTCGGACTGCTGAAGGAACCGGCGGTCGGCGATGGTATCCTCACGCTGGCCGAGGCCGCCCTGTTGTACCGTGCGTTTTTTCCGCCCGATGAGCAGATCGATCTCTCCAACGTGCGCCGCCGCTTCCTGGCCACGAATACGTTACAGCCGCTGGACGAGGAGCGCCCGGTGCGCGGCCGCGAACTGGACTGGCG
>JBDTHH010000135.1:0-4954 GCA_039937055.1 Ktedonobacteraceae bacterium
AAGCTGTTTACGCGTCTCGTCAGATAGGAACGTATCATAAATGCCACTGATGAGTTCAATAGGCACGTATGAGAAGTCATAGGGCCAAAATGACAATTGTCCCGTTTCCAAGTCTTCCCTTTGCAGAAAACGCTGTATCAGTCCTAAATGCTCCTCGCTTACCACCTGCCGTTCTGGCTCATCTACCGGAAAAATATCGCCATTAAAGCGTTGGTGGAGATAGTCGAAAAGGCGGTAGGTTACTTCTTTCGTGCTGAGGGCTGTAAGATAATTCTCGGCAGCTCCATGCGTAATCTGTGACACCCATGTCTCGGTGAGAATCTTCCTATCTTCCAGATAACGAAGAAATATCGAACGCCCCAACAGGGCATATGCAACCTCCGAGGAGAGGTTCATATCAAGCAGGCGGCGACGTAGCTCACCCATTGCATCTAATAGGCGTTGATCGGCGCGCTTCTCACGGTTGATATGTTGCCCGTCGTCTGTTTGCCAGAATGCTCCTGTATCCAACAGAATGCGCCTGTAATCGCTGAGGGTGCCTGTAATCTCCTGGCGTGCAGTCTCAATATCGTAGAGAGATTGTAAGTGATGCAGCAGCCGATGACGATGCGCTCCATCATTGGAAAGTATCTCATCTGGATTATCCCTGGGCGGCGGACCATCATAGCCATTGAATACCAGAATGTCTTGGCGAGAAATGACATAGAGCAGCGGTGCCTTGCCCTGACTCCATACGCTACGGTATAACTGTGCCAGAGCTGTGGTATCGACTTCTTCGAACTGGCTGAAATAGACGACGGGGTTTCCTTGTATAAAATATGCGCTGCTGATATGAGGAATAGAGCGGTCATTGGGCAGGAAACCACGGATCGAAAGCCAGGAGCATCGACGAAGTCTAGCTCTTCTAGCAACGTATTTTTTAAGTCGATGGTATTCATCGGATCGCTTCCTCATCCCTCGCAGGTTCTTTAATCTCAGTGGTGAGCCGATAGGCTTCTTCTATTAGCATCTCTACAACAACACCCATGACTTGTTGTCCACCGACGCTCAGCGCATCAATCGCGATTCGTTCGCCTTCCTTTGTTTTACAGAGGGCAATGAGCATATTTTTCCCATTCACCAAAATTGCATACTTGAGCGGGTCAGATACGTTCATTACCTCGCGTAGCGTTTTTGCTGCCTGCCCAATCTTGCGTGTTGACCACCCATAGCTTTTGAGATGGCGAATGAATTGTAGTTGTACCAGGTCATCTACAGAGTACAGTCTACGGGTTCCTGGTCCGTGCGATTGCTGCTCGCCAGGTACAAGCAACCCTGTCGAGGCCCAATAATCCAGTTGCTTATGAGAGAAGCCGGTCGCGCGCACAACCTCAGTAGTTGTATAAGCGTGAAATGCCATCCATTTTATCCGTTTTTGTACCTAATCATACTCATTCTAGGACGAAGCATACACGATAAAAACCCTAATGTCAATTACTTTTTGGGGTTTGTGAAAAGAGCTTCACATTCGACACAATTGAAGAGGTCTTTATTGCAATGCTCACTCAAAAGTTCTTTGGCAAGTAGTTGATGATGAGAGGGAAAACACATGAAAACCCCTCAAGGGAATTTCCAAAAAAGCATTAAATGGCCGCTGCGGCTAAGATATGCTTTGTGTCACACAGAAAAAAGAAAGGGAGCTAAGCGGGGGGGTAAAGGGCATGGATAGGATCATTTGTGACTCAGCCGGGTCACAGCGAGATTGCAAGCTCAGCTCCCTATATTTAGTGTACCGGTCCATCCAACAAGCAGGGTGCGAATTGATGAGGCCCCGCCTATCTCCCTGGCTATGCCACCCTTCGTGGGCGCAGGCGCCGGACCAGCACTAGCCCCAGGATTAGACCGGCCGCCAGGCCACCGATGTGATCGTAGATGGCGATATTGGGGATAGAGAAGCTCCAGACGAGGTTGAGCACCAGCCAGAAGAGCCAGTTAAAGATCGCTCCCTGGCCGTAGGCGCCCAGCGACCGGCGGTTCACGATGTAGAAGGCGCCCAGCGCTCCAAAGACCCCGAAGATCGCTCCCGAAGCCCCCACGGCTAACGTCTCCGGTGGATACAGCACGAGGGTGGCAATGCCACCGGCGATACCTGAGGCCAGGTAGATGACCAGGTAGCGCCACTTCCCATAGAACATCTCGATGGCGGTCCCCACGAAAAACAACGAGAGCATGTTAAGCCCGATGTGAAGGATACTGAAGTGCAGGAACATGGCGGTAAAGATGCGCCAAAACTGTCCCTGCTCGACAAGGAGGTTGTACTGCCCTCCGGCTGCGGTGAGGACCCCCTGGTCAATATCGGTGATGCTTTTGCTCAAGTATGCTGTGATCAGGAAGACCACGACGTTGATGGTGATCAAGATGTTGGTCACAAAGCGTGGATTCTGGTTCAGCACAAAGCGCGCCCGCACAGCCTGGCGCTGTATGGTATTGGGTGGCGACCAGGCGGGAGCGGGCGCCGCGACCCCTGGCGCGCTGGCGGACTGCCCAGAGAGCGCGGTGGCGGTGTTGTAGCCAGGCGCCGCCACCGGCTCCAGCGGTGGGAAGCAGTGCTCGAAGCGCCCGCCATAGGTGAGACGCGTGGCGCGCGCGCGCGCCAGCCCGGCGTCGTAGGTCTGCCCATTGGCTTGCAGCAGGTAGCTGCGCAGGGCATGTGCATAGCCGTTAGCCGGGTCCTGAGTGATGTAGTTATCAATGTCCAGCAGCGCGCGATCATAACGATGGTCCAGCACGTTCAGCAGAATCTGCGCCATCTGACTTTCAAGACCGCCCTGTGGTTGTAGCTCTTGTACACGGGCACAGGCCATGGACACAACGCGATACGAGTTCAGGCCCATGTTGGCCTCTGCCAGCCCCAGGTGGACCGCGGGATTGTCTGGATCAAGCTGGGCGGCATGAGCATAGGCGATCGCTGCTTCGCGCGGCTGCCCTTCTGCGAGCGCCTGTTTTCCGCGCTCCATGTAGGATTGTATGTCTGTTTGTGCTTCCAAAAGTTTACCCTCCAGCAAAACGTAAGGCCATGATTGCCAGCAGCAACGTGACTACGATTGTTACTACTGCCAGGGGCCAGCGACGCGCGAGACGATGTGTATCCAGCCATCGCAAGCGCGTGCTTTCTTTCCCTGAGGCCGGAACAAAGTATGGTGTAAAGATCCATCCAAGAAGACAGCCACTGAGCAGTCCGCTAATATGCGCGTAGTTATCGACGTTGGGAATGACAAAATCAATGCCCAGATTCACTCCTATTACCAGTACGAGCCACAGGAGCGCGGGGATACCATTGGCGCGCAACGCCCTGCGGTGCATCAGCACAAAAGCGCTGTAGATGCCCACGATGCCAAAGATGGCACCCGATGCTCCCACGGCTATCTCCTGTGGCTCGAAATAAAAACTGGCGATCACGCTGATAATACCGGTTACCAGATAGAGGAGCAGGAAACGCAGGTGGCCGAATATGCGTTCGATAATGATGCCCAGGATCAGGAAGTTGAGCATATTCAGCCCGATGTGCAGCAGGTTCGCGTGCAAGAAGATCGGCGTGATGAAGCGCCAGTACTGCCCGCGCAGGATCAGTTCGTTGTCCTTGGCGCCATAGGCGATCAACACGTCGCTGTTTTCAGCGTTCGAGAGCACGCTGGCAATGATCGCGCGCGTGCCCTGCGCACCCGCTGCCAGTGCGACCTGCCAGGCGGTGAAGCACCAGGTCGCGACTGTGACGATAGTGATGATCCAGGAGACCCAGGAGATGCGCGCGAACCAGGGTTTGCCCTGATAGTAGTGAAGCGCAGTATAATAGCTTTCTCGTATCACGAGGGTACGCGGGCTTGTAGATTGTATTACAGGACTACTGTTCACTATCACCTCAGGGCAGCCGGATGTAGATGGCCAGGCATGTACACAGAAAAACGATGACCGCGATATAGCCGTTCATGTTGAAAAAAGCCACATTCAATCTGGAGAGATCGGTCGGGCTGATGAGCCGGTGCTCGTAGATCAGCAGTCCCGCTGCAATGATCAGGCCGAGCCAGTAGAGCAGACCAAGGTGCAGTAGCACGCCAACGGCCAGCAGCAAGATGATCGTCAGGCTGTGCATGAGCGTTGAGAGGCGTAGAGCCGCCGCGATACCGAAGCGCACCGGGACGGAATGCAGGCCCATCTTGTGGTCAAACTCCAGATCCTGGCAGCTATAGATCAGGTCAAAGCCGCCCACCCAGGCCGCGACCGCCAAACCCAGCAACAAAGGTGGCAGCAGGTTCGCCACGCTGAGCGTCGGATTAACCGCGATCCAGCCGCCGATAGGCGCAATGCCATCGGTGATCCCTAGCACAAGGTGACAGAGCCACGTAAAGCGTTTGGTGTACGAATAGGTGAGCAGGAACAGGATAGCCACCGGCAGCAAGATGACGCACAGCGGGTTGAGCTGCCAGGCGCAAAAAAACAGCAGCCCCAGCGAGAGTAGCGCGAAGAGCAGCATCTCCAGCGGCCTGAGCAGGCGCCTGGGCAGCGCACGGTTTGCTGTACGTGGGTTTAGCGCATCGTGACTGGCGTCTACCAGGCGATTCATAGCCATGGCGAAACTGCGCGCCCCCACCATGGCCAGCGTGATCCAGAGCACCTGCCAGCCCGAAGGCAGGCCGCGCGCCGCCAGCACCATGCCGAGGTACGCGAAAGGCAGGGCGAAGATAGTGTGCTCAAACTTGATGGCTTCGTAAAATACGCCGATCTTCTTTATCATAAGTATCCGTTTACTTGCTCGCTCCCTACTCTATACATACGTCTGGGAACGTGAAAGGTCGCACAGTGAGAACCCTTCACAGATTATATCTGATGAGTGTAGCCATTGCCCACTGTGCATAGTACCTGCTGCCGCAAAAATGGGTGGGTCGTGGGGCTGGCCACGTGCGCAGCCAGCCCCACG
>JBDTHH010000136.1:0-7140 GCA_039937055.1 Ktedonobacteraceae bacterium
GGCTTGCCTCGCCCGCGTAGGGCTACACGGGCGAGGCAAGCCATCGCCCCTACGGATATATTGGGGCGTCTCCCATGCAGGCATAGCGTCTGCAACCCACGACCTACCTGTTTACCTGTTCTCGCCGATCAGGCTGCGCAACAAACTGTTGCATTCAGCCAGGGTATTGAGAACATTTTGATGGATCTGGAAGACTTTGTTCAACTCGCGCGCTTTGCGAGCGAGCCTGGTGACATACTCGATATCGCGCGGGTTGTTTGTCACATCTTCCATCAGTTGGAGCAGTTCAGCCCAGGCCATCTGTTCCCGGCTGCGGGCCACGTCGGCGATGGTGCTATCCATGCGATCGGAGACGCGGCGTACCCCATCACGAAGCTGGTTGCTTGTCTGGGCGATCTCGGCATCGTGGTTGCGCATAGCTTCCTGGGTCGTGTTCAGTTGTTCCTGCATTGACGACACCTGCCCGTCCAAGGTTGCCAGAGCCGCCATCAAGGCGGACATGTCAGGCAGCGTGGGCTGTGAGAGGTTGGTCAGGCGACTGAAGGTCATACCGTCAGGTGAGCTGGTCTCCAGGGACGGCGCCATGGTTCTATCGAGTACTGGCGCGGACTCCTGTGCTTGTACTTGAGGCAGGGGGGGCGGCGCGACGGGTTCCTCTTGCGGTGGTATCACTGCGTTCATGACTGGTGCTGGCTCCTGTTCGACTGGTAGTGGCGCTGCCTGCGTTGAGTCGCCGTTCTCGCTCATGGTCGTGGTCCTGAATACATCATTGCCGCTGGCGGCGGTCAACTGAGCGTCTTCCTGTGTCTTGAACGTCATATCGGCGGGGGGAGCCACAGAGATTGTCGGGATTTCCTCGACATCGACCTGAGAAACGGCGTTGAAGATCATCTCATGCTCTCCAATACCGATGCGGTCCCCATTATGCAGCGTATAGGGCGCCATTTCGTCAAGTTGCTGGCCGTTCACAAAGGTGCCGTTCGCGCTGCGTTCATCGCGCAGGACGTATTCGCCATTCTCGTAGTGGATGGTCGCGTGGTGACGCGAGGTGAGCTTATCCTTGGAAAGCAGAATATCGCTGTTAGGCGCCCGTCCAATGGACATGTCCTCCTTGTCCAGCGAATATTCTTTCAGGACCTCGCCGCTATCGGCCTTCAAGATCACCTGGGCCGGGTGCTCGATCTTGTTCATCGTGGCCTGAGCGGTAGCCACGTTGCTTTCAGATCGCAGCGTGGGCAGTTCTGCGCCTGCGTTTGTATTGGCGATGGTTGGCATGGCCTCGGACCAGTTGTTGGATGACGCGGGCGATGCCTGCATGGCCCCGCCTCGCTGATCGGGCGGCGCCCAACCTTCCTGCGCCGGAAGGGTCGAGTCGCCCACGGCGGGTGCCTGCTGTAACGAGGGAGTTGCTGGAAGCAGGCGATTGCCGCAGCTCAAACAAAAATTATCCCCTGGCCGCGTCTCGGCACCACAGTGGGGGCACTTATCCATGATCGGTCTTCCTCCCTTTACTGACACATACTATTCGATACATTGTGAAACGAGAACTGTTGCCATTATACCAGAAGAGGTAGTTGAGCGTCGAGCCGTGTAGCCACATACCCGTACCCCCATCCGCGTAGGAACCCGACTTCGGTTCCTCTCCGGCTTCTCTTGCCCACCGGCACTGCCGCGTCCGTGTGGACGGGGGCACATCTGGCATACAAAGTCCTACATGAAGAGCCACCATAGGCCACCTGCGCGCCCTATGGTACGACGAATATACCGCCGGACGTTGACGTAGATGAGCCATGAGATGAAGATCACCGCGAAGATGGCTATGAAGAAGAGGCAGCGCAGCCCTGGTAGGAACGCCGCTAGAATGCCCAGAATGAGCAGTACCACCAGCACTGCCGCGACCGTCGCGATAATATACATCGCGGCCTTCTTGATAAAGGCATTCTGGTCCGGGGTTGTTCCCAGGCCCAGAGATCCGCCCATCGCTTGTTGTTGCTGTGGTTGCTGGTAGGCCATGCCCGGATTGGCCGATGCCCACGATGGCACCTGAGCCTGGGCCTGGGGAGCCGCCTGCCATGACTGCTGAGCCTGCGCCGGTGCCCCTAGATCGGTGCCACAGTTCGTGCAAAAACGGCTCTGCCCCTCAGATACGGCTCCACAGCGTGGACAGGTCACATTCATCATGCTTGCTCCTCCTTCAATCAAAGCGGTGCTCTCGCCTCTGCTTCTTCCTGCCTTTTCTGGCCGCTAGCTCTGCTAGGCGGCAGGCACCCATTTCACATTCGGTTGTAACGCGTTAAAAAACGTATGCAACGTATTGACATCACCAGCCGCTGAAAAAACGACGTTTGTCTGCCCCTTTGCTCCTGAACAAACCTGGCTGGCAGGCGCTACCGTGGGCGCTCCGGCTGGCGGCGTCGTCTGCGGCGTCGGATTGCTGGAAGAGGTACACTGGAAATCCGGCGTTTGCGCGCGCAACGGCGCCTCCGAGATGCTGATGGAGCTGCGATTGGGGAGCAGATAACCAATTGTAAAGCTGCCACCAAAGATGGGGTCGTTGACCGTGCCAATGGCGCTGACCAGGCAGGTATTGGGCGGCAGGTTGGCCGGTAAATAGACAGTGAAGCCCAGCAGTGGCTCAACCTGGGCCCAACTGGTTAATGTGGTAGGCGTACCACTGGCACCGGGCGTGGCCGTAGTGGCGGGTGTGGCTCCGGCGGTGGGCGAGGTGGCGGGCGTGGTTCCCGCCGCAGGCGTGCTAGTATCCGCAGGCGTTGCCGGCGCACCTTCATCGCGGAAGACCATCAACGGCTTCCCACACCAGTGCAGTTTGTTAAGCTGGGCCTGCGTTGGTGGCGCAGCCGTCGGCGTTGGCGAGGTATTACCTATACTCACATTGCATGCAGTGATAAAAAAACTGAGGAGCAGGAAGATGGCAGCCGGGTACAACCATGCCTGTTGCCGGCGCGCTACTATGGACGAACACAGAGGTGCAATCATTGATAATATGGCGAGCGTATTCCTGCCTTCAAGCAGGACGAGAAACGCCGCCTCTCCTTTCTCTAACTATCCCAAACCGTCCCAAAAGCTGATCGCGACACCAATCAGCCTGCAAAAGGCCATGAACACCGCAACGTTTTTCAAGAATATGCATGAGTCGCGAATCTCTTTTGGCCTAGTATATATTACTAGTGTAGCAATTCCTATGAGTTAGCTCTCAATCTGGTACCAAAAGAGGGCTTTACAGCGTTTTGATTTAGTGCTACCATTACCCTCTGCTACTCAGGAATACGTTTGTCTCGTCGCTTTTTATCATGCCTACTAACTTATGTACTACCGCAGGGGGTATGGCGTTTCATTCTATACATAGTAACGAACGCCATATACATGCTAACGAACGGCACCCCTACCCGGAAACATAGAGCGCGACCTGACGGCAGATATCAATGAAAGTGGCCTATGAGGTGAGAGCGGTGAATGCTAAACAAATCTGGCAAACAACGATAGAACGATTGCAGACGCGGGTCACACCAGCCGTCTTTACGACCTGGTTTCAAGGCACCGCCGCGCTCTCTTTCAAAGATGGCGTCTTTGTCGTGCATGTGCCTTCGACCTTTGCCAGATCGCACCTGGAGGCGCGCTTCACTGATGAGGTCAGCTCGATCCTGGAGGAGGTAACCGGGAACCATGTGGAGGTGCGCTTCGTTATGTCCAAAGAATCGCCAGTCGAGGGCGAGTTGAGCGAGTTGAGCCAGGCGAGTGCGGCCCTGGGGGAAGAGACACCGGGCGTAGTTAAGCGCGCGTATCGCTCTGCCAGGAGTCGTACCGGCTTCCTGCGCCGGACGCGCGAGAAGCGCGAATCTGAAGGTGAGGCGTCGATTATTTCGATGGCCTCCAATGCGCCCGCGACCTCGCGTCCGGTAGCGCATCTGAGCAACGGCGACCCCTGGCAGCCCGCTGAGTATGCCCAGACCCAGGCTCCAGCTAACAGGCAGGTCCCGCAAACGTATCCCAGGAGCACGCCGCAGGATCGTTTTCCCTTTGATTCGGGGCAGATCCTGATCCCACGCTATACCTTCAGCACCTTCATCGTGGGCAAATCTAACCAGTTGGCACACGCCGCCTCGTTGGCCGTGGCCGACGATCCTGGGCATATCTACAACCCGCTCTTCTTTTACGGCGGCGTCGGTCTGGGCAAGACGCACCTGTTGCATGCTATCGGGCATACCGGCGAGGCCAATGGGCTGAATGTGCTGTATGTGACCTCGGAGAAGTTCACCAACGAGATCGTCAACGCCATCCGCTACCAGAAGACCGAGGAGTTCCGCGCGAAGTACCGTCGCATCGATATCCTGCTCGTCGACGATATCCAGTTCATCGCCGGCAAGGAGTCCACCGAGGAAGAGTTTTTTCATACCTTCAACGCGCTCTACGATGACAACAAGCAGATCGTCGTCACCAGCGATCGCCCGCCCAAGGCCATCTCCAGCTTGCAGGACCGCCTGCGTTCGCGCTTCGAGTGGGGCCTGCTAGCGGACGTTCAGGCGCCGGAATACGAGCATCGTCAGGCCATCCTGCGCGCCAAAACGGAGTCGCTGCGCTTCCCCGTGCCCACCCAGGTCATCGATTATATCTCGCGTGCCGAGCGTAGCAGCGTGCGCGAGCTTGAGGGCGCGCTCAATCGCGTCATCGCCTACGCCACGCTCCACGACGCGCCGCTCTCCGTCAACCTCGCCGCCCAGGCGCTCGAGCATATCTACAGCGCCACCAAGCCCACCTCCATGTTGAGCGTCAGGCAGGTGCTGGAGGGCGTCTGTCGCTACTACAACGTCGACCTGGAGCGCCTGCGCGGCAAGCAGCGTGACCGCGAGATCGTCTGGCCCCGCCAGGTGGCTATGTACGTGATGCGCGAGGAGACCGATGCCTCCCTCTTCCAGATCGGCGTCGAACTGGGCGGCCGCGACCACACCACGATCATGCACGGCTGGGAAAAAGTCCAGGCCGAAGTCACCAACAACGACCGCGTGCGCCACGAGATCGCCGCCGTGCTGGAAGCGATCGAACGCGGGAAGTGATGGAACTCGTAACATGTGGCTTGCCTCGCTCCAATTCGCGTAGGATCCCAGGGCGCAGGCCAGCGGCGCCCCTACACGAAATGAGGTATCGCTGGTAGGGGAATGATGGCGGCGTTGGAACAGGGCGCAGGCCAGCGGCGCCCCTCCACGAAAGAGAGGATGTCGTGGGAAAGAAGGCAAGGGAGGAGAAGTATTCTTCGACCACGCATGTTATACTATCGACGCTTTCAAAATGTCTCTCAAAAGATTAGAATCAAGGGAGTATTCATTATGAGAAAAGTCGTCGCAGGTTTGTTTATGGCACTCGATGGTGTTGTGGAATCGCCTGATAAATGGCAAGAGCACTTTGATGAGGATATGGGGGAGGCCATGATGGAACAGCTCGCCTCCCAGGATACGGTACTCCTGGGTCGCGTGACCTATCAGGATTGGGCATCATACTGGCCCACCGCTACTGATGAACCGTTTGCCAGCTTCATTAACTCCACGCCCAAATACGTCTTCTCGACCACCCTGAACAGTGTCGAAGAATGGCAGAACTCGACACTGGTCAAGGGAGATCTCGCCCAGGAGATCGCGAAGCTGAAGCGACTGCCAGGCAAGAACATTGGCACCGCTGGCAGCCCTACCCTCGTTCGCTCCCTCCTCGAACAGGGCCTTCTGGATGAGCTGATACTCCTGGTCCATCCCGTGGTTGCAGGCAAGGGAAAGCGCCTCTTCAAAGATGAGGCCAGCCTTAAGAGGTTGAAACTCCTCTCCTCAAAAACGAGCAGAACAGGAACCGTGATCCTCACCTATCAGCCGCTCCAGCAATAGTGACGCACCCCAGGCAAATGTAACAGGTGCTGCGTTGGAACAGGGCACCTACCAGGGATGCCCTGTTCCAGGCCCAACAAGCGGCGCCATCGCCGAGAGATCTCTCCCCTTTCGTGTAGGGGCGCCGCTGGCCTGCGCCCTGTTCCAACGCGCATTGGGATGGCTTTTCGTGTAGGGGCGCCGCTGGCCTGCGCCCTATCACCCTCCGCGTGGCATCTCGTCCCCTATTTCGTATCAACCAATGCGCTGGCCTGCGCCCAGTCTCTCACGAATCCCCTCCCTTTGTACAGGTGAAACCTGGACCGTTGTACAAGGTAACAGTCCTCGATTGCGGGTACAATGCCACTATAGCGGTTGGGAATCCCTTTGTGGATCTCCTTATTTCACCGCCCATCCATGGTTTTGCATGGACAATAACTCTCACCTGAAACGTGGAAAGAAGGTTGTACTCATGACCACTGCTCATACATCAACGCAGACCGCTCTCATCACAGGTGCATCGCGGGGGCTGGGCCTGGCGCTGGCTCGTGAACTGGCCCGGCGTGGCTGGCGCCTCGTCATCGACGCACGGGGCACGCAGGCGCTGGAAGCTGTCACCGCCGAACTATCGCGCTCAACCAATGTGATCGCCATCCCTGGAGATGTAACCGACGAGGCGCACCGGTGCGCGCTGGTCGAGGCTACGCGCTCGTTGGGTGGGCTGGATGTGCTGGTGAACAACGCCAGCATCCTGGGTCCCAGTCCGCAGCCAGCCCTGCTTGAGTACCCACTCGATGTGCTGGAGCGCGTCTACCGCACCAACGTCGTGGCCCCGCTGGCGCTCATCCAGGCGCTGCAAGGCGAACTGAAGCCAGGTGCGCGTGTGCTGAACATCACCAGCGACGCGGGAGTCGAGCCATATCCCGGCTGGGGCGGCTACGGCTCAAGCAAGGCCGCGCTGGAACAGGTGTCGAACATCCTGGCCGCCGAGAACCCCGCCTGGCGCGTCTACTGGGTCGACCCCGGCGACATGCGTACTCAGATGCATCAGGAGGCCTTCCCCGGCGAAGACATCAGCGACCGCCCTCTGCCCGAAGAGAGCGTCCCCGGCCTGCTCGAACTCATCCTGGGCGACCGCCCGGCCGGCCGCTACGCCGCGCGCAGCCTGGATGTGACGGGCGGGTAGGGCGCAGGCGAGCGGCGCCCGTACACGAAATGATCGATGCGCGCAGGCAGGCAGGGGCGAGAGCGCGTAGGGTCACAGGGCGCAGGC
>JBDTHH010000137.1:0-3356 GCA_039937055.1 Ktedonobacteraceae bacterium
CCTATCCGCGGATGACTGGCGAGGCAAGCCACGCCCTACGGATGCGCCTGTGTGGCCAGCCACGCGTTATGGGATACCTATTGGACCAGCGCCTGAATTGTCGCCTTAAATGTATCAGCCCGTTCCTCCCAGGTCGCCCCGGCCTGCTCGATGCGGCTGTACAACGTTTCCAGGCCTAGATTGCCAGCGCCTCCCAGGTGGCTGCGAGCTTTCAGGCGTTCGCTGAGCTGCTCGCGGCTTTCGGGAGGTGGCGCGGCGTGGCGATCCAGTTGCGCAGTGACTTCGGCGCCCACGATGCGGTAGGCATCGCGGAAAGGCAGTTGCGCGCTGCGCGTGAGTTCGTAGGCGCGGTCGGCGGCGAAGAGTTCAAAGGTGCAGGCGGCTACCAGGCGCTCGATGTTGACCTTGAGCGAGCCGGCGACCAGAGCGCAGATCGCCAGGCTCTCGCGCGCGATGTCCAGGGCCTCCATGAAGGGGCGTTTCGTCTCCTGGTAGTCCATGTTGTAGCCGGAGGGCAGGCCGCTCACGATGCCCAGGATCTGCTGCTGGAGGGCCAGCATGGTCTGTGTGCGCGCGCGCACCAGCTCCATTACACCCAGGTTGCGCTTCTGCGGCATGATGCTGCTGCCTGTACAGAGTTCCTGCGGTGGCTGGAAGAAGCCGTACTCGGCCGTCGTGAAGAGCAGGATGTCCTGTGCCAGCTTGCTCAGGTCGAGCATGATCTGCGCCAGGGCCTGCACGATAGCAGCTTCAATCTTGCCCCGGCTGTTCTGCACATAGATCACGTTATTCTGTACGCGCGCGAAGCCAAGCTGCTCGGCGGTATATTGACGATCAATGGCGATAGGTACGCCGTAGCCCGCGGCCGAGCCCAGTGGCGACTGGTCATTGAGCACGTAGGCCGCCGAGAGCAACTGCTCGTCATCGAGCAGTGCCTCCGCGAAGCTGGCGGCCCACAGTCCTACCGACGAAAGCATGGCGCGCTGCATGTGCGTGTAGCCGGGCATTGGCACATCGGCATGCTCGCTTGCCATCTGCCAGAGCGTGGCGCAGAGATCGTTCATCTCTGTCGCCACCTCGTGCAGTTGTTCCTTCGCATACAGGCGCAGGTCCACCAGCACCTGGTCGTTGCGCGAGCGGGCCATGTGGATCTTCTTGCCCGCCACGCCCGCCGTCTCAGCCAGATAGTTCTCGACGCGTGTGTGGACATCCTCGTCATTTAGCGTGATCGTGAACTGCCCGCTGGCCTCCAGCGCCAGGATCTCGCGCAGGGCATCTTTCAGCGCGCGATGCTCCTCTGTGTTCAGCACGCCGATCTTCTCCAGCATAGCCGCGTGCGCCAGCGAGCCCCAGACATCGTGGCGCACCAGGCGCGCATCGAGCGTGCTGTTCTGCGCGGCCTCGAAGCGTTCCACCTGCTCGTTTAAGTGATAACTTTTCTGCCAGAGCTTCGTCATGATGGTAGCTCTTCCTGGCCCGCGTAGGCGCTCGCTTCAGGACCTCCGTTGTTGATGCCCAGCAGGGCGTTGCGGCGGGCGATCAATTCGTAGGGCAGCCCGCGAATATGCGCGGCGGGGGCGCACTCCTTCTGATTGAAGCTCGCGCTCTTGATCGAGCGCACATCCGGGAAGAAGAGTCCGCCGGCTGCCGAGCGCGCCACGATGTCGATGTTGCCCTTGTAAAGCTGGACAGTGTATTCGCCGTTGACAACTTTTTGCGTGCTGGCGATAAAGGCGTCGATGGCCTCTTTCAGCGGGTGGAACCATTCGCCGTGGTAGACCAGCCGGGACCAGTGCGCGTCAAGCTGGCGTTTCAACTGCACCTCCTCTTTGGTCAGGCAGAACTGTTCAAGGTCGCGGTGCAGCTTCAGCAGGATGGTGGCGGCGGGCGCCTCGTAGATTTCGCGGGACTTCAGGCCCATGATGCCATCCTCGAAGAGATCGATCTTGCCGATGCCGTTGGCGCCGCCGACGATGTTGAGGCGCTCAATAAGTTGGTCGAGCGGCAGCTCTTGCCCATCGATGGCTACGGGCAGGCCGTTGTGCCAGGTGAGCGTGATGCTGGTCGGAGTGTTGGGAGCCTTGGTGGGAGGCGTCAGCCACATCCAGATCGAATCGGGCAGCACCGTATCCAGGTCGATGCCGCCGCTGGCGATGGAGCGGCACCACATCGTCTTATCGTCTCCGCCCACGATCACCTCTTCGACCAGCACGCCGTAGTGTTCCATGAGCAACTGTTCCTCGCCGCGCGTGAGGTCGAAGTCGCGCACGGGCACAAAAATGCTGGTGCCGGGTGCGAAGAGGCTGAAGACGTTATGCATGCGGTACTGGTCGTTCCCCTTGCCGCTGGATCCCTCCATCAGGGCATCGCAGCCCAGTTCAAGGGCCTTTCTCGCGATATGGGAGGCGATCAACTGCCGTGTCATCGAGGTAGAGACGGGATAGCCATTGTAGTCGGAATTTGCCTGGATGGCCTTGCTTAGCCACTGGTGGGTAAACTCCTGCTTCGCGTCGATGGTCAGCGGTGTGATGCCCAGTTCAGCGGCGCGCTGGTTGCTCTGCTCGATCTCCTCCTTGCCCTGTCCTACGTCGACGGTAATCGCGAAGAGTGCGCGCGCGTGGTACTTGTGCTGGGCGAGTTTGACGCAGAGGGTAGAGTCGAGACCGCCGGAATAGGCCAGGGCGATGCTTTTGCCCTGGGGCACATCAACGGAGGCGATTTTGTGCAGCGCCACTTCAAGTGGGCTGCCGCTGATGGTCGCCGTCACCTGCTGCGCGGTGTTGGCCTGGGAGACCTGATTGCTGGTTGCCATGTGTGATACTCCTTCAATAGATGCGCTATGGAAGGAGCGCCGGGCACAATAAAAAACCCTCGCCCCTTCCTGAACTACATTGAAGGGACGAGAGTAGTCAAGCGTCGCATATATGCCTGTTGCGGCGCGAACGTGCTACACCCGTGGTGCCACCCCTATTGTCACCGCGCGCCACGTAGCTGCAATCTTTCTCACACCGGCGTGATGAAATATCAGGTGACCACTCAAGCGGTTATTCTGCTGCGTGGGAACCACCCACCCGCCCCTACTTGCCCGTCCAGCAATGGACGGACTTTCTTCGGTCGGCCGCTCACGAAGGCGTTCCAGGTTGCGTACCCCTTCCGAACTTTCACCATGCATCGGATCGCTGTCGGTCGCTCTCCCTGTACTCTGTTCGCTCAACGCGGGTCAGACGGTACTATAAATGTTGTGCTCTTTCAGTTATACCAGCAGATTTCTGAAATGTCAAGCTCAAGCTCGCTCTCGCTGCCTCTCTGCGACCCGCGTAGGGGCTATGGCTTGCCTCGCCCGCGTGGGCGAGGCA
>JBDTHH010000138.1:0-3754 GCA_039937055.1 Ktedonobacteraceae bacterium
GTGGATCATGAGATTATGATCCACCTTGCCCCATGGCCCGCGTCGGTTCGTTACAACAGTCCCTGGCTCTTCAGCCAGTCTGTTGCGGTCTTAGTAATTGCCTGCGACTTAGGCGTGCCGTTCTTTACGGCGGTGGTCACCAGCGTTTGCAGTTGGATACTGACATCGGTTGTCAGCTTGGGCGCCAGTGGGTTCAGGGTCGTAGCGATGGCAGGGGCCTTCTGGAGCGTGCTATCGCGGACGATAGGCGCGGGATTGTAGATGGGGAAGGCGTTCTTGTCATCATTGAGCAGCACGAAGTTGCTCTGATTGATCAGGGCGCTGGTCGTATAGCAGACATTTAGTTGGGCCTGAGCCTGCGTCACTGTCTGGAAGGTCAGCGCCTCATCCAGGACGATCACCTTCTTAAAGTGGACACCGTAGACCGACTCCATAGCCTTCAGCGGATCCTGGCCGTCAGTGGGCGAGGCGATCGTCATCTGAGAGGCGGCGGCCGGCGTGAGATCCGAGAGTTTGGTCAGGTTCAGCGTTGTCGCGGCCGCTTTGGGAGCGCAGAGACCGTAGGTATCGTTGAGCGGGGCCACATCGAGCCAGGTAATCTTATACTTGCTCTCGTAGCCCTGTTTCACCGCCTGGTAGTCCTTCTGGGGATCATGGGCCGTCTGGAGGCCCAGGCGCGCCAGGCCGGTCGCGGTGAACTCTGGATAGAGATCGATGGCGCCACTGTTAATGGCGTTGAGGACGACATCATTCGTGCCCAGCGCCGGTTTCTCGTTGACGGTAAAGCCGGCATGTCGCAACAGCAGGGTATACATCTTGGTGAGCAACTGTGCCTCGACATCAAGCTTCCCGCCAACCGTCAGCGTGATCTGGCTATTCGGGTTGCCCGACGCGCCAGGGCTGGTGTTGGGCGTGCTGCCGCATGCAGCTAATAGAAGAAGTGAGCTGAGTATGATGAGAACCAAAAACTTGGCTCGCAGTGAGCGTAGCAAGGGGGTCATAAAGTCCTCCACTTAGTAAATTGTACGAACAAAACTTGGTCGTGAACCAGGCCTTTCTCTTATGATATACGTTGTCGTATAGCACAAGTTCACGGCATCTTCACGACTTGGCCGTCTCATTTGCCGCTTGCAGGCGCATGCCAGCGGGTGTCAGAGCGCGTTGCAGCGAACTCATAAGAATCTCTACAATCATAGCTAAAATCGAGACAGGGATCGCACCGGCGAGCACCTCGGCAGTATTGAACTGATAGAGGCCGTTGACGATATACTCGCCATAGCCGCCGGCGCCGATAATCGCCGCCAGCGTCGCGGTAGCCACAATCTGCACAGCCGACGTGCGTACGCCGGCCGCGATGATGGGCATCACCAGGGGCGCCTGGATGCGGGTAATGATCTGCAACCCATTCATACCAATGCCGCGCGCGGCATCGATAATGGCCGGGTCGATGCCGCGAATGCCTGTATAGGTATTCAACAGCACAGGAGGGATACCCAGAATGCTCAGGGCAATGAGGCTGGGCGTGAAGCCCACACCCAGGTAGGGCAGCGCCGCCGCCAGAAAGGCGATCACCGGGATCGCGCGCATAAAGCCGCTGAGGTTGACCGCCACGAAGGCCATAATGGGACTGCGCACGACGGCGATACCGATCACAATGCCAATGATGGTCGCGATGATGATCGCCACAATACAAAGCTGGATATACCCATAGCTGTGGTCCGCGAAGGTATTTGCCGGGTCCGTAATATATTGCCAGGTCTGTTGTAGCAGCATACGTCTTATCCTCCCTTCATCAAGACACGCACCACCATGCTCTGGCGTGCGTGCCTGACTTCTTCCGTCTCCTTAAGCAACGGATACGGCGCTGCGACCGCGATTGAGGGCGATCTGTACGCCCAGCAAGAGCAGGTCCGCTACAATCGCGAAGAGACCTATCAAGATCGCGCCCCCAAAGATTGTCTCTTTATCATCGAAAGGGATACTCTTGAAGATCAGGTCGCCAAGCCCACCCTGGCCAACAAGGGAGGCCAGCGAGGCAATGCCAATCGTCGTGACTACCGCGATGCGAATGCCCGCGATAATCACCGGCATGGCCAGGGGCAGGGTCACGCGGAAAAACACCTGCCCGCGACTCATCCCCACCGCGCGCCCGACCTCGATGAGCAGCGGATCGATATTATTGATGGCGGCGGCGATGTTGCGCACCAGCACCAGTTGGGCATAGATAACCAGGGGGATAATCACCGTTGCCAGGCTTAGCTGGAAGATGGAGACCAGGATACCTAACAATGCAATGCCGGGAATGGTATATAGCAGTCCGGTAAAGGTGATCACAGGCAGGTAGAGTCTGCGATAGCGCGTGACCAGGATAGCGAGCGGGAAAGCGATAATCAACGCGATCAGCATACTGATGCCCACGATGATCAGGTGTTGCCATAGCAGGTTAGGAATGCTGCTGGGATCAGACAGATCGTAGCTGGCTGGATTAAGCAGGAAACGCATGAAGCGCCCTCCTCATGCAGAGTATCAAAGTGAAGATTCTATCTTTGTTTCTTCACGGGTACTTTTTTCAAAGCTGCGCGCGGATGTGATCTCGCGATTGATGCTGGCGAGGGAGACATACCCGATATGCTCCTGAGTATGCTCATCATAGACATCCAGCGCAGGCGTGTTCGTTTCAATCAGTCTGAGCAACGCCTGGAGCAGGGGATCGGAGGATGAGCAGTGGGCATACTCCTGCCGGGCCAGGGCGCCATTTTCGGCGGGCTCCATAGCGCTTGAAACGGGAAGGTATTGGAGTTGGCGCAGCATGCTATCCGCTCCTACCAACTTGTTGACGAACTCGTTGGCCGGGTGCAGTAGGATCTCGATAGGCGTGCCGATCTGCACCAGCTTGCCCTCGGACATCACGGCGATCTGGTCGCCGATGCGGAAGGCCTCTTCAACGTCGTGTGTCACGAAAAGGATGGTTTTGCGCACCCCGCGCTGGATGCGCAGCAGTTCGCCCTGCATGCGTTCGCGCGTGATGGCGTCGAGCGCGCCGAAAGGCTCGTCCATCAGCAGGATGGCGGGATCGATAGTGAGCGCACGCGCCAGGCCGATGCGTTGTTGCTGGCCACCGGACAACTGGCGCGGGAAGCGCGCGCGATATTGGGCGGGGTCCATGTCAACTAACCTCAGCAATTCATCAACGCGCTCGGCCATGCGCGGCTTCGACCAGCCGGTAATCTGGGCGGTGACGCGAATATTCTCGGCGATATTCATGTGGGGAAATAAGCCGACCTGCTGGATCACGTAGCCTATGCGCCGCCGCAAGGCGATGGGGTCCTCCTGCAAGATATTGTGCCCATCGATCAGGATTTTGCCTGAGGTTGGCTCGATTAGCCGGTTAACCATGCGCAGCAGGGTGGTTTTCCCTGAGCCTGAGGTCCCCAGCAGCATACAGATAGAGCCTTCCTGCACATCGAATGTCACCGCGTCAACGGCTGGAATATTGCTGCCGGGATACTGTTTCGTGACTTCCTGGAACGCGATTTTTACCATAGAAAATCCTTTCTGGGTACCCATAGGCCTTCAGGCTATGGGAGGAAAGAAAGGCTCTCGCAGGAGCGACCTTCCCCCTTGCGGGGAGCCGTTTTTGGTTGGAACGGCTCAACCACACCGCTTGCGCGGGTCATGTGGGCCTCGTCGATGATATCAGGCGGCACATCTCTTCGGTACTGGCTTCACCCTCATACACCTGGTTAACCGAAGA
>JBDTHH010000139.1:0-8952 GCA_039937055.1 Ktedonobacteraceae bacterium
CGTCGGGCTCCGCGGGCGAGGCAAGCCGCCGCCCCTACGGACACGCGGAATGGGCATCCTTTTCAGCGTAAGTGAATGCGTATGGGGGCGTGCCCCTCATCCTGACTAGAAAGTACAGCGTGCCGGGATGAAAAAAGCCATCTATGGTAACTCTACATCGCCAGCGTGGTTGGCTTCCATGCGCATTTTTGCGCTGGTGTTCATGATTCTGGATATTCTTCTCGCTATTAGTTACCTGGTAGGATGGGTTCACTAAACTCAGGCTAGAAGGATAACTGAACATCATTCCTAAAACGAAAGATGTCGTGCGTTCTTTCACGCAATAATCGAGACCGTCTCCAGCAGCTTCTCTCCGAGTTTTTGCTCACCTTCGATAGCTGTCTTCATCCTCGCCTGGTCTTTACCTATGCCTTTGGTAAAGAGCCTCCAGCACGTTTCTTGATCCATCGTCACAACAGTAACCGGTGGGAGTTCGACATCTTGAGCGAGGGACCATGTGTCTGCTTCTCTTACCAGATACCATACATCACCTGCCTCTCCCATCACGACGAACTTCAGCACGGTTGTAGCGGGTGCAGGCATATCTTTATACGTGTAAGGCAGTGCTCTGACAAAGGTATCCAGGACAGGATGGAAAAAGCGTCTCTCTGTGAAGCCAGGTTTCTTGACGGCATCGCGGATCTGCTGTTGATGGAGCCATCTTTCGGTATATTCCCGCGCGATATCCAGCCATGCGGGAGCGGGGTCTGGCCCGGCCCAACTCACCACGCCATTGATGGCCATGGGATCAAGAGATTGCATATAGTCATGAAATTGTACCCCGGTTAACTCTAAGAGAGCCGAAAGCAGCTTCGGGCTGATGCGTGTCGTGGCCTGTACCCACAATTCGTTGGCTTCGTTGATGTTCGTGACCAGGCTCGGCCATGCGTGCAGGTCTTTGTTGCGAAAGAAAGGATTGCTGAAATGATCGCGCCTGCCAGAAAGATAGCCGATGTCATCGCCTAACAGGTGTAATGCAATATCCTTGACGGTCCACCCGGGACAGATGGTTGGTTTCTCCCACTCTTCGGTATCGAGTTCAGAAAAAAGCTTCAATAACTGCTTTCGCTCGTATGGGAAGAGATCGACAACCAGGATAGGTTGAACATGTTGCATGTTGCTTCTCACTTACTCGAAAGCGCCGCTGATCGTATGTGCGGGCAGAGAACCGTTGCGAGGTGGAGCGCAGGACTCTCTCACCACGAGCGAGGTTGAAAGCTCCACATGATTAACTTCAAGCTGCTCCCCGGCGATCAGGCGTAGCAGCATATTCGCGGCCATTTTTCCCATTTCAGCCAGGGGCTGATGAATCGTCGTCAGGGGAGGGGACATCTGGGCGGTATACATCACATCGTCGAAACCGATCACGCTCATCTGATCGGGGACGCGAATATTGTGTTTATAGAGTACCTGGTAGACGCCTGCCGCCTGCGCGTCATTGCCGGCAAAGATCGCCGTAGGCGGATCTGCTTGCTTGAGCAAGGAGTACGTCTGTTTGACACCGTCACCCAGCAGGTAGTTCCCCTCGCAGATGAGCGCGGGATCTATGGGTATGCCCGCGCGTTCCAGCGCCTCGCGGTATCCTGCCAGGCGCGCGCGCGAAGTCACGAGATGCAGCGGGCCGGTGATAATGCCAATGCGGCGATGGCCCAGGGAGATCAGATATTCGGTCGCCGTATAGCCTCCCAACCAGATGGTTGACCCGATAGTGGGGAAATTCGTGGTTGGTTCGTTGCGGTCCCCAATGGCCACAAAAGGGATATTCTGGGCTATTAAAGCTTTGGCCAGGCCGACCTGTTCATAGGGGAGCAGAAGGAGCACACCATCAGTAGACTGATCGAGCAAACGTCGCAACCATAGACGCTCGATGTTTTCATCTTGATTGGTGGAGAAGATCACGAGGCGATGCCCGCTCTCTTCCAGCACTTCCTGGACGCCATGCATAATACCGAGATCGTACCCGCCCTCAAGGCGCATGATGACCAGGTCGATCAGCCCGCTTTGCCCTTTCCGTAAGTGGCGCGCTGCATGATTTTGCACATAGTCATATTGCTCGATCATCTCCTGGATACGGGTTCGTGTCTGCGCGCCTACCCCCGGAAGTTGATTGAGCACTTTAGAGACCGTGGTTGTGGAAACTCCTGCCTCCTTCGCGATCTGGGTCATAGTTAAACGCTTTACTGGTTTCTGCTCCAAGCTTCTGTGCTCCCTCGTTTTAGATAAACGATAACCTAATTTCGTTGCATTAATCGTACCTGCTATTTCCTAAAAAGTCAACCTTATAGCTGCAGATTCGCTTGTACATAGCTTCCTTATGGCCTCTTCAGGGACAATGAATAGC
Source organism: Ktedonobacteraceae bacterium (assembly GCA_039937055.1). Taxonomy (GTDB): domain Bacteria; phylum Chloroflexota; class Ktedonobacteria; order Ktedonobacterales; family Ktedonobacteraceae; genus JALYTT01. The sequence continues at coordinate 2,381 of JBDTHH010000139.1, forward strand.
CAGAAGGGAATTTCAGGGAATTTCTCTGCCCACTTGACAAGTGCATTTTTCTATGCTACTTTTGTTTTCAAGCAAGTGAGAGTAAACGTTAACCCTGATTTATCTTTCCACTCCATGGGTGAGTGTTCGTCTCCTTCGTCACTGTTTGACGAAAAAATATCTTTGAGGAGGTGTAGAAGCAATGAGGCTGAATTCTTCGAAGTGCTCCGGTGAGACCAGGAGTATTTTAAGCAATAGAGCCTCATATTACCCACGCGCAACGCACAGGTGATCTTTCTTTGCCAGCGCCTCTCGTTGCTGCTTCCACTGGTTATCCAACGCAAGGAAGTTGCCATTTTTCACCTCGATGTGGGGTGTGATCATGTTGGAGTATGTATTCCCGATATACTTACAACATGATGTCGGTATAACATGGGCTTTTTCAAGGAGGTCTTTTCAATGGGTACGATACCAAACTTCGGGTCTTCTCTTAACCGGAGGCGCTTTTTGGAGCGCTCCGCCATGGTGGGCATGGGCGCACTCGGCCTGGAGTGGCTGGCTGCCTGTGGCTCGCCGACGCCAACGACGGGTTCGGCGGTGACTGCGACCATCGATACGTTGCCCCCTGCCAGTAATCCGGGGGCCGTCTATGTGTTTAATCAATCGGTCAAAGCCTTTGAGCAGGCCCATCCAGACGAAAAAATTGTGGGCAAGAACGACCCCTATGACCCCACGACCTATCTCGCCAGGCTGGCGGCCGGGCAGTCAGAAGATGCCAAGGAAAGCTATTTCACTGAGCCACAACTATGGATCAGCAAGCACGCGGTGGCAGACATTACGAGCCTGGCCAAGGGCTGGCAGTACTGGAGCAGTTATAATCCTGGCATTGCCACTATCGCAACTGATGCGGCTACCGGGAAAGTGTATGGCGTCCCCGTCAATGGCTACGCGCTGGGTATCTATTACAACCGCAAGATGTTCACGGCGGCAGGACTTGACCCCGATAAGCCCCCCACAACCTGGGATGACTTCCGCAAGTATGCCAAAGCGTTGACCACGGCCTCGGTGGCGGGTTATGCTGAGACGAGCACGAGCAACCAGGGCGGCTGGCACTTCACCAACTGGATGTACACCGCCGGCGGCGATATGCAGTCCGCCGATGGCACCAAGGCCACATTTAACAGCGATAAGGGCGCGAGCGTGCTGCAAATGCTCAAGGATATGCGCTTTACCGACAAATCCACGACGAAGCAGCAGCTCTATACGCAGGCGGATACGCTCCAGTTGCTGGCCACGAATAAAGTGGCCATGGTTGTGATGGCGCCGGATCAACTCACGACCCTGAAGGGGCAGTATCAGGCGAACCTTGACGACTTCGGGATCGGACCAATGCCACAAAACGGCGGCAATGCGGCGCTGACCGGTGGCAACATTTTCATCTTCAATCCCAAATCGTCTCAAGCTGCTATTAAGACCGCCTTCGACTTTATCATCTACTCGAACTTCGACCTGAGCGTGATCGAAAATAACCTCGCGACCGCCGCTGCCGCCGCACAGGTGGTGGGCGCTCCAACCAATGTGCTCTTTACCGGCGCCTTCCAGCAGAAGCTGAGCGATCTGGCGAAAAAGTACGCCAATGTGCCGGTACAGAACTACGTGCCATTCACCAGTTCGACGGCCGCCCTACGTCCTGAGCCACGCAAGCAGGCCCAGAAGATGTACGCTGCACTTGACCCGGTGATGCAGGCTGTGCTGACAAATCCGAATGCTGATCCGATGGCGCTGCTGAACCAGGCTTCCCAGCAGTTCCAGCAGATTCTTGACACAGCCTCCTAAGGCAGGGATGCGCGGGAACAGCTTCCCCAACAGCGGGGCAAGCTGTTCCTATTCCGAGGACCAGTTGCTTCCTAAAAGGAGATACTATGGGACTTTCACCATCCTCGCCATCCTCTTTTTCGCTGCCCGAAGCCTTGCCACAGCCGGACAAACTGACGCAGCGAAGTCTGCACTCGCCTTCTGTTGAGGTGCCAGCCCTGCAGAGGGTGAAGCGAGCTATCCGGCGCAATCTCAGCGGCTATCTCTTCCTGCTTCCCGCGCTCCTGATATTTGGGCTCTTTGTATGGTATCCAATTGTGCTGGGCGTTGTGATGAGCTTTCAGAGGATTGATATGATCAATCCCTCTGCCTGGGTGGGGTGGGCAAATTATCACCAGGTGCTTTCTGATCCGCTCTTTGGCATCGCCTGGCGCAATACTTTCGCGTTTACTGGTTATGCTTTGCTGATTGGGTACCCGATCCCGCTCATCCTCGCGCTTCTGATTAACGAGATGCGCCACGGCAAAGGGCTTTTCAGGCTCCTTTACTATATGCCTGTCATGTTGCCGCCAATTGTGACGGTCTTCCTCTGGCGCTGGATGTATAATCCCGATTCGGGCCTGCTCAATACCCTGCTGAACCTGGTGCATCTTCCTGGTGGTCTCTGGTTGGAGACGCCGAGCACCGCGCTGCCGGCACTGGTGGTCGTGTCTACCTGGTGGAATGCAGGCGCTACGATCCTGATCTATCTGGCTGCCCTCCAGGGTGTGCCCGCCTCGCTGTATGAGGCCGCGGAAATCGATGGCGCGGGTCTCTGGCAGCGGCTCTGGCATGTGACGCTGCCGTCTATTCGCCCCATTATGCTATTGATGCTTGTGTTGCAGATTATTGGCACGATGCAGGTATTCACCGAACCGTTCACGATTACCAGCGGTGGACCCCAGAACGCCACCATGAGTATGGTCTTGTTGATTTATAACTACGCCTTCAATTTCGCTGATTTCGGAAGCGCAAGTGCCTCAGGGGTGTTGATGTTCCTGGTGCTGGCGGTCTTCGCACTCATCTATATGCGCATGACTCGCCGTATGATGGAAGGAGACTAAGGCCATGGCTCTCTTACTTGAAGACTCTCAGGATCTGACACCCAAAAGCAATACACCAAAGCTGCGTCGTGTTGCTATTCCGATGGATGCCAGTGAGCGCACCCTGGTTTCGCCACTCTCGTTGAAGCGACCAGCGGGACGCGTGATGTACTGGCTGGTCTTCGCGCTTTTAGCCGTGGGGACCCTGGTGACCCTGGTTCCCATGTACTGGCTGTTTACCGGCGCGCTCAAAACCGGCGTCGAGATTTTTCAGTCGCCACCAACGTTCTGGCCTGAGCACCCCACCTGGAGCAACTATATCCAGGCCTGGAACATTCTCCAGTTTCCGCTCTATTTTGGGAATACCTTGATTCTGGCCGTTGGCGCCGTGATGTTGCAGATCCTGGTCTCGGCCACGGCAGCCTACGCGCTCTCCAAATTGCGCCCTGCCGGCAAACAACTTGTGCAGTTTGGCATCTTTGCTACCCTGATGGTGCCGCCAGTCGCTTACCTGATTCCGCAGTTTGTGAACATCAGCGATCTGCCTTTGATCCATATCTCGCTTTTCAACTCCTGGGGTGGGGTCTGGCTGCCCGAGGCGGCCAGCGCTTTTAATATCCTGGTGCTCAAAAGCTTTTTTGATGGTATTCCGGGAGAGTTGACTGATGCCGCGCGCCTGGACGGGGCGAATCCCTTGCAGATCTTTACGCAGATCATCCTCCCGCTTTCGCGCCCGGCTCTGGCGGTTGTCACGATCTTTACGATTATCGCTTCGTGGAAGGACTTTCTCTGGCCCTTGCTCGTGCTCTCCGATAATAACCTCCAGCCATTGATGGTCGCGCTCTTCCATCAATCAGCCGTAAACTCGGGACTTCCGTTCATCTACCTCATCGCTGGCCTGGCGCTAGCGAGTATTCCGCCTATCATTCTGTTCCTGATTTTCCAGCGACAGATTATTCGCGGCATCAATTTAACGGGCCTAAAAGGCTAATGCAAAGGAGGGGCTGGCACCCGGAAAGAAAGGTTCAACGCTGTAGTGCATCGTTGTACAATGTCCCACCGTTTGACAGGTTGGCGGTGTGGCGTGACTAAGAAACCTAGGAAGGATTTGCATGATGCAAGATATAATGAGCAAAAGGCGTAGCCAGGTGCTAGGCGCGCTTATTATGTTCATCCTGGTGATCAGTACCATTGGTGTGATTAGTACGCTTCCCTATTCGGCTGATGCAGCTAGTTTGAATAGGAGCAATCCAGGTAAAAATGTCGCGACTGGTGGCACAGGGGCCACGCTTCCCTACGTCGAGATGGAGGCTCACACTGCTACCACGAATGGGACCATCCTGGGTCCTGACTATGCACTGGGCGACCTGGCCTCTGATGCCGTGGATCGCCAGGCTGTCCAACTGACCCAGGGGAAATTCGTCGAATTCACGCTACCCCAGGCAGCTAACTCAATGAACCTGCGCTACAGCATTCCCGACTCGGCCAGTGGCGGCGGCCTCAATGCGTCGCTCAGCATCTATATCAATGGTACAAAGCAAGCGCAGGACTTGCAACTTACCTCGAAATATAGCTGGCTGTATGGCGCGCCGGATTTTTCGAATTGTAACGGAAACGTGTGGTCGAATACCCCTGGTGGCACCGCGCATCACCAGTTTGATGAAATCCACACGCGCTTGCCAGAGATGCCTGCCGGCACCAGGGTGAGAGTGCAGGTCGATGGCGAAAATACCGCGCAATGGTACGCCATTGATGTTGCCGACTTCCAGGAGGTGCTGGCCGCCCTCGCCCAGCCAGCGGGCTCCATCTCGGTTACCAGCTCTCCATATAATGCCGACCCAACGGGCGTCGCGGATGCCACCCAGGCTATCCAGAACGCGGTTAACGCCGGGGCGTCCCAGGGTAAAACGGTCTGGATTCCCACCGGGACCTATCTGGTGACCAGCCACATCCTTGTCGACAATGTGACCCTGACGGGGGCAGGTCCCTGGTATTCAGTCCTGGGTGGCGCTCCCATTGGCGGCGGTACCGGTGCCGGCGTCTATGGACACGATACCTATGATGGGAGCCCCAGCGCCAATGTTCACCTGTCGAATTTTGCCGTTGAGGGCCAGATCACGAACCGCGTCGACTGTATCCAGGACAATGGCATTGGTGGCTCGCTGAATAACTCAACCATCGCCAATGTCTGGATCGAACACACCAAGGTCGGCATGTGGTTCGATGGGCCGTTCAGTGGCCTGTCGATTACCGGCAGCCGCATTGACAGCACGCTCGCTGACGGCATCAACTTCCATCGCAACATCACCAACTCCAGCGTCTCGCAAAGCATGATACGCGGCACCGGTGACGATGGCCTCGCGATGTGGTCGTCCAGCGATAATGTGCCGGCAACCGGTGATAGCAACGACAGCTTCGATCACAACACCGTCCAGTCGCCCTATGTGGCCAATGGGATCGCCATCTACGGTGGCAACGGGAACAGCGTCACGAACAACATTGTCAGCGACTCGCAGTACCGGGGCGGTGGCATTATGTTGGATTATGAAAACTTCGGCAACACCACGGTGCCCTTTGCTGGCACGACCACCATCTCGAACAACACCATCAGGTTTACCGGTGGTTTTGGTGACCAGGGCATTCCACAATTTGGCGCGCTGATGTTCTGGGCGGATAGTGCCGCCATCAATGCGCCCTTCACTGTCTCAGGGGATGAGATCGACAACAGCCAGTACGCGGCGATTTCATTCGATGGTGGCAATCCCATCAGCAACGTAACCATGAATGGCATCAACATTAGTGGCGCTGAGTTCGCGTTTTCGAATAAGGTGAACACCATCACCGGCTCAGCCAGCAATGTGACGGCCAGCGGCCTGACCGTGGGTGGCATGGAGAGTTGTGAAGGGCCGGGATCATGGAATGTGACGATGGGTTCGGGCAACTCCGGCTGGAGCCCGACGCCCCAGACCTGCGGTTTCCCGGTCGGGTCGCCGACGCCCCAACCATCGCCGACGCTCCAGCCATCGCCGACCACGGCCCCCCCAACCGCAACGCCCACACTTCCTCCGACCCCGGTGCCGCCTCCTGCGGGAACACTGGTGACGGCGATCAACGCGGGCGGCGGAGCGGCGGGTAACTTTGTGGCGGACACCGACTTTAATCAGGGCAACCAGTTCTCAGATACCTCCAGCTCTATCAACACCAGCCGGGTGGGTGAGGCTGTGCCACAGGCGGTCTGGCAGACCTGTCGCTGGAATGGTTCATTTACCTATACTATTCCTGGCTTGACTGCCGGTAGAACCTATACCGTGGCTCTGGACTGGGCGGAGCTGACCTGGCAGGCGGTTGGTCAGCGGAAATTCAATGTCGCGCTCAATGGCTCGCAGGTGTTAACCAGCTTTGATGTCTTCGCCACGGCGGGCTACAAGACGGCGCTGCAGAAGCAGTTCACTGTCACGGCCAACGGCAGTGGCCAGATCGTGATCGCCTTTACGCAGGGAGGAGCGGACAATCCGTTTATCAGCGGCATCGAGGTCTGGCAGCCGTCCGGCGGACCAACGCCAACGCCGACCCCGACCGTGGGACCTCCGGTCATCGCGATCAACGCGGGCGGTGGAGCGTCGGGGAACTTTGTAGCGGACACAGGCTTTAATCAGGGCAACCAGTATAGCGACACCTCCAGCTCCATCAATACCA
>JBDTHH010000140.1:0-3249 GCA_039937055.1 Ktedonobacteraceae bacterium
CAAAACACTTGACAATGCAGACGGTATCTACGCGAAACAGAAAGTTCAGATGTACCTACATTTTGCTATGTTGCTTAAAACATGCCTTAATACAGATACAGCAGAGAGAGACCCTGAAGCGTATCGCACAATCTATTTCAACACGCAAAGACAATCTCTATCTCCACAACAGGCGAAGGAGGGACAACGCAATGCCAACCATTCGCGTCAACGGTGCCACACTGTACTACGAGGAGCAGGGTACCGGCTCCGAAACCATCGTATTCGCGCACGGGCTCCTGTGGAGCCATAGGATGTTCGATAAGCAGATCGCCGTGCTCAAGGAACGCTATCGCTGCGTGGCCTTCGACTTTCGCGGGCAGGGTCAGAGCGAGGTGACACAGGATGGCTACGACATGGAGACGCTCGCGGAGGACGCGGCAGCGCTGATCGAGGGGCTGAACTACGCGCCGTGCCACTTTCTGGGCCTATCGATGGGCGGTTTCATTGGTATGCGCCTCGCCGCCCGCCGGCCCGAACTGCTCAAGTCGCTGATGCTGCTAGAAACCTCCCCTGACCCGGAGCCGGCGGAAAATATCCCGAAGTATAAACAACTCGGCCTGGTGGCGCGCTGGGTAAGTTTGAGGCTGGTAGCCGACCGGGTGATGCAGGTAATGTTCGGCCAGAAGTTTCTCAACGACCCGGCACGCGCCGCGGAGAACGCCGAGTGGCGCCAGCGCATGATCGCCAATCACAAGGTTGGTATCACCCGCGCCCTCAACGGCGTGATTACGCGCAGAGCCATATACGACGAGATCGGCAAGATCAACATACCTACACTGATCATCGTTGGCGACCAGGATGTGGCCACAGTGCCCGCGAAGGCCGAACGTATGCACGCGGCCATCCCTGGCTCGAAGCTAGTGGTTATCCCCGGTGCGGGCCACACCTCGACCGTCGAGGAACCTGCGGCGGTCAACGCGGCCATCACTGAATTTTTGAGCGGGCTGTAGGAGGCAGGCATGGCCCCACCAAGGGAGCCCGCTACATATACGGTCTCCCTCCTTGGGCAGGTCTGCCGCCTCCATCCGCGTAGAGACCCGGCTTGCCGCCTCCGCGTGAGGCAACCCTTGGGATGCCAGGGTGGAGACATCTCGTTTCGCGCCCTCCGCACGTGGCCGCACAAATCGGCACGGACGCGGCAATCCGGGTCCCTACGCGGATGGCGGTCACGAACGGGGGCCGCGCGTCTCAGGCTCGCGCAAGAGATCGGGCAACAACACATCATCCTGCACATCAATATGCTCGCTGCCGGTGAGATCGCCGGGCAGCGCGCCACTGAGGCGGCGGGTAATCTTCGCCTGTGAGGGAGAGCGTCGCCACCACTTGAGACAGCGCTGGCCCAGCCAGTCGCCTGTGAGCACGGCCAGGAGGCCTCCAACCATGCTCAACAACAGGTACAGCAGGGCAGGCAACCATTGTCCCTGCGCGAAGAGCAGCACATCGCCAAGGGCCAGGCTGCTGAAGGTGGTATACGCGCCAAGCAGGCCAACATTGATGAACAGGCGCCGCGTCGGTCCGACCAAAAACGTGGCATCGGCCAGCGTCGTTACAAAGGCCAGCACGAGCGCGCCCGTGACATTGATCAGCAAGATATTATACGGCCAGCTTCTGCCAAGCCATGCCTGGATAAGTCCACTGAGACCGTAACGCATGATGGTGCCGCAGAAGCCACCAGCGAACACGGCCACGGCGCGCCGGCGAGTTGAGAGCGTTGCAGCCATTAGAGCCACCAGCCCAGCATCAGACCAAGCATGACAGCGCAGAGACCGAGCGCTACATTGCCTCCCAGGTACAGCAAGCTCCTGCGAGTACCGCCGCCACGCGCCAGTTGCAGGGCCTCCCAGGACATAGTGCTGAAGGTGGTATATCCTCCCAGAAAGCCGGTCGCGAGTATGCTTTGCATCACAAACGTAAGCAGGTGCCGGCCGGTGAGCGCGAAGAGGAGACCGATAACCAGCGCGCCCGTGACGTTGATGAGCAATGTACCCAGGGGAAATTGTGCGCCAGCTCGCTCCGCGATAAAGCGGCCCAGGAAGTAGCGGGCCAGTGCCCCCAGCGCGCCGGCCAGCCCGATCAGCCCGGCCAGCGTCAATGTTGACAACGTCATGGCGCTCTTTCCCCGTAGACAATCTCGATGGGCGCGACCGTCATCATACCTTTCTGCACCAACGGGTCCAGCAGCCGCAGCAGTTCCTCGACCTTTTCTGCGGTCTCAACGATTTCCACGATCAACGGCAAGTTGTCTGAGATATCGGGCAGTCGTTCGGTTGAAAGGTGATGTTCGGGGCCAAAGCCCTCGATGCCACGTACAACCGTCGCACCCATGGCTCCGTGCTGTCGCACAAGCTCAAGGATAGCCCGGTAGAGCGGCTTTCCCTGCCACTCCTCGACCTCGCCAATAAATATGCGAATACGATGACCTCTCCTGAGCAAGAGAGGTCTATCAGGTCTAATGGACATAGGTGATACATACCTGCAATTCACAATAATATTTGCAACAGATCAGAGCGCCCCACCACGCCCACTAACCGTCCCTGCACGTCAACAACCGGTAATGCCTTGCGGCGAGTGACAATCATATGTTCGATGGTCTGCTGAACTGAGGTTGTTTCAGGTACCGTGACAACGTCACGATTCATAATATCAGCAGCTACGCGCGCTTTCCCCTGAGGCGCCCGTAGCGCGCCTGTGGGCAGGCGTCCTTGTGTGCCACGCGCCCAGCCGGCCAGCAGCGTCAAAAGACGCGGGCGCTCCTCTTCTTGCATACGCGCCAGCACATCCACGTCGCTGATGATGCCCTGCACGCGGCGCGCCTCATCAACCACGATCACGCGTTTGAATGGAGAAATGATCAGCGCATCGATCACATCCGCCAGCGGAGCCTGCTCGCCAACTGTGGTCACATCGCGCGTGACATAATTGGCAACCGGCTGCTGTTGCGCCGGCACATCTGAGGTCTGTTGCGCACGCTCCAGCGACTGGACGCCGCTGCTCTGCTGATTCAGCAAAGGGCTGGTCACGATCACTTGCAGCAGATCAGCCCGGCCCAGTATGCCAACCAGCGTGCCATCAGCCTCGACGACGGGCAGGCGACGTAGACCTGTCTCAAGCATAATACGCGCTGCCTCGCGAATAGATTGGGTTGGAGCGATGCTGCGCACATCTCTGTTCATAATATCGCGCGCGACACGGCTGCTCTGGCGCGCC
>JBDTHH010000141.1:0-8738 GCA_039937055.1 Ktedonobacteraceae bacterium
CTTGCCCCACGCATACACGGCAGGCAGATGCGCACGCACACTCGCGGGCAGGTCGCGTGTCATTCGCTGGAGTAGGCTCCCTTCATGCGAGAGGGAGTCATACGACACCTTGAGCGCCACGTGCCGGTTCTGGCGGCGATCATAGGCGCGGTAGACCGCGCCCTGGCCTCCTGACCCGAGCAGATGCAGCAGGGAATACTGGGTACCCAGGACCGTGCCTGGAGCAAGATCGTCAAGAAGACCCATACAGCTCTTTCCCATCAGATGGATGTCAAAGAGCACCTAGAAAGCTGGCTTCTGGGTGCTCGGACGAACGGAACACGGATGATCTCCTCCAACCGCGTGTGCGGTGGAAGAGAGAGGGGCAGGCACAGGCGGCCCACGGATCAACGGGTGCATCGAGGCGTCCCTTTCTCAGGAATCCAACAGGTAATCCTTATAGCCCTCAAACTGCGTCCCACGCAGCTTGCGCATGGCGTTGGCTTCGATCTGTCGGATACGTTCGCGGGTGACGCGAAATTTCTTGCCCACTTCTTCCAGCGTGTGGCTGCGGCCATCCTGCAAACCGTAGCGCAGGCGCAGCACTGTGCGCTCACGCTCGTTGAGAACGGCAAACACGTCCTGTATCTGTTCCTTGAGCAGAAGGGTGCTGGCAGCATCAGCGGGTGCGAGGGCCGTGCTATCCTCTAGGAAGTCGAGCAGGGTCCTGTCCTGCTCCTCTCCAATGGGAGCTTCCAGACTGATGGTCTCCTGGCTCACCTTGATGATCTCGCGCACTTTCTGCGGACTGATCATCATTCGCTCGGCGATCTCCTCGATCGCTGGCTCACGGCCGAGTTCCTGGAAGAGGCGGCGACTGATGCGCATCAGGCGATGGATGGTCTCGACCATATGCACCGGCACGCGGATGGTGCGCGCCTGATCGGCAATGGCGCGGGTGACAGTCTGGCGTATCCACCAGGTGGCATACGTACTGAAGCGATACCCGCGCGCGGGATCGAACTTCTCGACGGCGCGCATGAGCCCCAGGTTGCCTTCTTGGATGAGATCCAGCAGGCTCATCCCACGACCGAGATACTTTCTGGCGATACTGACCACCAGGCGCAAGTTGGCTTCGATCAACTGGTGCCGCGCTTCCTGCCCATCACGCACTCTGGCAGGCGTGGGATGAGCGAGGCGCTGCTCAGCGTGCCCGGCCGCGATGCGATGTGCCAGTCGAACCTCTTCTTCCGCAGAGAGCAGAGGGACCCGGCCAATTTGGACCAGGTAGAGTCGGACGGAGTCATCCACCCATTCGGAGTCGTCCTCCTCCTCATACGGCCTCTCACTCATGTCCTGGCCCTCCTCGTTGAGCAGAGTATCCAGGTCTTCCACCGGTGGTTCTTCACTTTCTGTCGCATGTTCAATGACGCTCTCGTCATGCATGGCGATTCCTTTCTGTATGAAAAGCCAGCCGGAAATGATCCTCCGGCTGGCTGTCAATGGAGTGTGATTCCCTCTTCAATCTTCCTGCATGGTGGGTCCTTGGGAGGCATGCCATGATCGCAGCTTCTTCAAGGCCTCGACTTCAATCTGGCGAATGCGCTCACGTGTTACCTTGAAGTGCAGGCCAAGTTCCTCACGGGTGAGTGCTTCCCCATCGAAGAGATCGTAGAGCATCTCAATCACCAGACGCTCACGCGGGGTGAGGATGTGCAGGCCGCTGGTAACCTGATCCATGAGGACCTGCTGGCTCCGGTCCTCGCCTGTCATCTCCCTGGCAGGCTCCGGCAGCAGATCTGACAAACGGTAATCCTCGTCATCACCCAGTATGCCCATATCCAAGGAAAGGGGTGCCTCGCCTAGCTTTTGTAGCTCAACGACACGCTCTTTAGGCAGATGGGCTGCCTGCGCAATCTCCTCGAGATGGGGATCGCGCCCCAACTCTTGGGTGAGCCGTTGGGTGATTCGTACGATGGTATGCATTTCTTCCACCACATGGGGCGGAATATGCATGGGGTAGTTTTTTATAACGGCTTTGCCCATCGCCTTGCGAACCCACCAGACAGCGTAGGTGCTGAAGCGATACCCACGGGCCGGATCAAACTTGTGTGCTGCGTGGATGAGACCCAGGTTGCCCTCCTGGACCAGATCAAGGAGCGCGATCCCCTGGGGGGTGTACTTCTTGGCGATGCTCACGACCAGGCGCAAATTTGCCTCAACCAGTCGTTGCTGTGCCTCGATATCTCCCTGAGCCACGCGTTGTACCAGGAGGTGTTCCTCCTCAGCGGTGAGCAGATCATACTGTCTCATCTCACGTAGATACATTTTCACATCGGGATCAGTGCCGAAACCGAAGGCAGGAGTGTTCGTATCCACATCATGTGTTGCCTTGACTTCCTGGTCGAATGATTGATTGTCTGACTGCTTTTTTCTGCGCATCTGAGAATCCGTTCTTCTGCGATAGGCAAGAAGAACCCTGCTATGGTATACTTGGAGAAAGCAGGATTCTTCCTGCGAATGGCAGTCCTCACACATCGCCCTCGAAAGTTGGTGTGTGAGGACTGTGGCTTTTATTCGTAGGTATCGATGGTGGAACTGGAACCGACCCAGACGACCGGGCCGGGCAGATCGTCCTGCCGATCCGGCGGGAGGGTCATCCACAACAGACCCGTTCCGCTCTCCCAGATCTGTACCCCTTGTCGACTGTTGGTGGCGAGCCAGATTCCATTGGGCGACCAGGCCAGCGATGAGATCTCCGGGCATTCACCTGTCCAGAGACACTCGCGGCTCGTCTGATCCCAGACTCGCAGCATCGATGATCCCGCTGAGGCGATGCGAGTGCTGTCAGGTGACCAGGCCAGCGCTTCGACGACGCTGACATGAGCCGCGTAGGTGTGAGGTCGCTCGATGTCACGGTGAAACATCAGTATCCTGGCCATTCCCCGTGGGCGGTATTCGCCCGCGAGGAGACCGTCGGGAGACCAGGCGAGTGAGGCGACACTCATGTCCACCTCCTTCCACAGACGTGCGACCCCGGTCGCGGTGAACCACGTCCAGATTTGTAACCCATCTTTGCTCCCAGTGGCTAGGAGCTTTCCTTCGGGAGACCAGGCCACGCTGGTGACCAGACCGCGATGGGACACCCACTGGAATGGCAACCCATTCCTCTTCACGAGGAAGATATTTTTCCCACTGGCGACCGCCAGCACGCCTGTCGATGACCAGGCAAGGGCTGTAATGGGAAACGGAAATTGCTGTATCCACTGTGTTGATCCGCCTTGCCTCTCCCAAAGGTGCAGCGCTTTTTCTTCCCCCCCAGATGCCATCGTCCCCGCATCCAGAACGCAGAGCGCATTGATTTGCTTAGCATGCAGACGATAGGTCTCTCTGGCTTGAGCATGCTCTCCATTCCAGACCCAGAGAGTGACGCGATTCCCCCTGGCACCTGCCAGAAGAAGCGGGGACAGTGTGTTCTGTATTGAGCTATACATTGAAACGACTCCTTTCGCTGAACAAAAACACCCATGCCGATTGCCTGTTTTCATCAGGAACCGGCAGTGGGTGCCAAAACAGTGATTTATATGGTGCGAGTGTGTTCGTCCTTCTCCAAGGAAGGCGATGGAGAAGGGAGTAATTCTTCGCGGAGAACGGGAACCTCTGCTGGAGCGGTGATCCCCAATTTCACGCGCTGGCCATCGAGGGCCAGAATCGAGACGCATATGGCGCCTCCTATCACAATGGACTCATGAATCTTTCGTGTGAGTACGAGCATGTGCAAAACCCTTTCGCTTGAAACCGATATCTTTCCATCAGGTTTTCCCATCGCTTGGGGTGGCCCACGGGCGCGGGGGAATGTGGAACACGAAGACATGGAGAACCTCCGAAGGTGAATGTGTGAGAGGAAATAGAGGCAAAGAAGGTACATGTGTTGGGGAAACAGGGCATGAAGGAACGTTCCAGCCGAAGCTAGAACGTTTGAGGGCGTGATGTTACTGCTTGTGAAGCAGAGCATCAACGCGTAACACCTCTGTTTGGAGGCGAGACAAGTTGGCCTTGAGTGCTTCCATTCGTGTGGTGCTTTGTACCAGCAAGAATTGGTGGCGAAGGATCTCTTGCTCCAACATGCGGAGCGCATAGAGATAGTTCTGCTCACCCAGGGTTCGCTGGAGACCAAGGATGCCAGACACGACGATTTGGCCTATGACCTGGGTCCGTTGCTGTGTCTGGTGCCATTGTCGCTGCTGAGTTAGGAGTCCTAACGCCATTTCGATGGACGCATAGGTGGCCTGCTCGCCAGCGAGCTGAGAGAGGAGCCGCTGCTCCTCCTGCCATAACCACTGCTGTTGCCTTTGGAGTTCCCGTGTGTCAGGAACTGGGGCCACAGGTTGGTGGTACTGGCCTGGTGCTGCTTGTGGTGCAGATTGCTGCAAAGAACTGCCGCACATATGGCAGAACCTGGAATCTGACCGATTCCTGCCTCCGCACTGGGGGCAGTCGTTGGTTGGATACTGCTTTTGATTCTGGGCCATGATAGTCTCCTTTTGTGTCACTGCCATGCAAAAGAGCGACACAAAGCAGAATCATCCCCTGGGTGTCGTTGGGATGGGCCTCCTTTCTCTCGCTCTCTTGCGATGGATACTGCTGATCTCGTGATTCCCGCGAACCCACAGACAGAATGACCGAGACCAGAACCGATGGTGTTCAACCAGCCCCGCGAACCCACAGACAGGCCAGTCCCATTCCCGCGAACCCACAGGCAGAATGGGAGAGAGAGGAACACCGTGCTCTCTCTGATCTGATCCCAAGGGGATCAGGTGGTAGCGTCATCACAACGCTACGCAGCGGCGAGTCTGGCGTTCGCCAGCTCTTGTCCATCTTTGGGGCCGCCCATATACTGCGTCTAGCGTAGCCGATGCCAGCGCACCAGACAAGAGGAAGGTGGGATGCAATTTCAGTAGTGTGTCGCCGTGAGCGACCCGGCCTCATCTGGCTTCTGAGGCGCGATCAGGCAGGGTGCCAGGAGAGAAAGAAGTGTCAGCCACTTCTTCACCTCATCCATTCAAACTGGGTGAAATCTAGCGCAGATAGGAGCTGCACAGGATAGCAACGCGATTGTGTCCCAGGCAACGGCTCACGTAGAGCGCTCTGTCCCAGTCCAGGTCCTGCGAGCGCAGACGACCCTCGACGACCGGCAGCGGGCGACCGGAGAGGGCAATGTACAATTCCTGAGCGAACTGGCGGCGATAGCTGTGGATATCGAGCAGACTGGAGATCCGCACAAAGATATGCGCATCAGGAGGGCGACCCTCAACCTGAGAGAGTATTGCCTGTTCGCGACCAGGAAACACGGGGACTGTGCGCGCCTTGCCGCCTTTGCCATTGCGCACACAGACGACGAGCTGGCCATCAAGGCGGTAGGTGACCTCGCACACGTAGAGATCACGCAGTTCCTCCCGGCGCAACCCACACGCCAGGCAGAAGTCGATCACATGGCGCCAGTTGTCCAGGTTGATGTGCCGATCGCGCTTCGCTGGCAGCCGAGACCGTGTGATGCGCGTGCGCGTGCGCCTGGGCAGCTCCACGCTGCCAGCCAGGTCGCGGCTGCCAAAGAATGTGCGCAGCGCCGACCGCTCCGTTTGCAGCGTCCAGGCGCTATAGCCGGCGGCGATCCGCTCAGAGAGATAGGCCGACACCAACACATCGGCCTGTGCATCGATGCGTGCCAGGTCGCGGAGGTCATGCTCCTGCCGACACCACTCGATGAAGCGCATCACGACCTGCTGATAGGTCGCACGCGATTCAAACGAGTGGATCTTGCCGTCGGTGAACGCCGTGAGTGACTCACCCCGAAGGCTTGCCTGCGCCTTGGCATCCGCGCGTTTCTCGCCAATGGCCATGAGCGCATCGAGTCGCTGAAGGGCCGCGTATTTGGCTCCTGGTCGTTTTCCCGTGTGTGTGCTCCTTGTGTGTGCTTTTTCCTTGTACGATGGACATCAATAGAGGTGAGAAATTTTTCGAAGCTGGATGCAGACAAAGAGAGTGGACGCTCCTCGATCTCTTCCTCTCTCTTTCTCTGTTTACTCGTACCTGTCCTGGGTCCTGTTGCCAGGGTCCCGAGTCCAGCGACAAACAGAGAAGATGCCCTCATCTTTCCAACCCCGCGAACCCACAGGCAGGCCAGAGAGAAGAAGGAATGGCGCGAAATCCTTCCAGCCCCGCGAACCCACAGGCAGGCTGGCGACTCCTCGCCGTGATCCCGCAATAGGATCACCCTAGCCGCGTGACACGCGACCGTGTGCTCTTTGAACAAAGAACACGTCCATACAACAGCAAGCCTACCTGCTTTTCGCGCCACTGACAAGCCGGGGGTCTGACGCCAAAAAAGGCACACGGATGTGGGAGTCCACCACTGCCAATTCTGAGGCCAGAGGCGGCGCGGCGACGAGTTCTGTGAATGACAGAGTGACATTCCATGTCATGAAAAAATGGGATGAATATGGATGATTTTCTCGAAAGAGAGAAGACGTTATTCGGGTGAGAGAGGGGGCGTCGATATGACAGAAGGATCAGGTAGTGGAGGCCGTCGATGCTCACGATATGCATTGAGTTCAGTGTGGTGTTGGGCATAGACGGCCCATTGCTCAGGGGTCCATTCAGGATGGCGCATTCGCCGCTTGTAATCTCGTTGGTAGCGTTTTTCCGTGGCTGCATGAGCAATCTTCTGGTGCCGTTTGTGTTCAGACAAGCACTGGTCGCAATAGCGTCTCTGGTATCTTGTCCCTTCTGGCAGAACATGCTCACACTCGCGACAACGACGCAGTGCAGGGAGGTGAGGCTGCTGGCGGTCCGTTTTGCGCTCGGCCCGGCGCTGCTCGTAGGCGTGCCAGTCCTCAGAGGTCCATTCAGGGCGACTCTTGCGCCGCTTATAGTCTCGTTGGTAGCGTTTTTCCTTCTCAGAAGAGGAGCGCTTGTAGCGCCGCTTACGCGTGCGGCGGCAGTGGTCACAATACTTTCTTTTGAACCCTGCTTCTGGCGGAAGAGCGCCCTCACAGCCACGACATGGTCGTTCGCTCGTCTCAGGCAGAGCATCTCCGCCCCTTTTTCTCTCATCCATGAGCAGAGCATACAGAAGGAAAGGCGAGAAAGCAAGAGGGTGATGGTGACATGTCAGTGACATGTCAGCGTTGCCCAGCTCTCTTCGCAGGTTTGGCCTGTGTGGCAGTCTCAGGCAGAGCCAGGAACCAGAAGAGACGCCCTCAAAGCATCCATTGCTCTCACACAGATCCGTGATACAGAACAGCAGAGACCTCCTCAGAGAACAAGGCAAAAGTCACACTTGAAGAACAGCTGGTAAATTGGGTTCGACCTGGTTCTCCCGCCATTTTGATGAAGCTTGCTTGGTAGGAAATGGTAGAATGAGAGGTGAGATCGCAAACCAGAGCGATCTCAGGTTTGGAGTGTTCCTATGTTCTCATCTCCATTTCTCCCTCTTCCCACCGGATTAGCGATTGCAACAACCCAAATGCTTGACGATCTGTTACTAGTTCAGGTGGTTTCGACGAAAGTGAGATCATACTGTCCGCTCTGTTTCTGTCCAGCCGAACGCCGTCATAGCCAGTATACTCGCATAGTAGCAGATCTGCCCTGTGCAGGCTTCCGCATACAACTCATTCTTCATGTACGTAGGTTCTTCTGTGACAACGCTGACTGCATGAGGAAAATCTTTACGGAACGGCTTCCCGCCTTCGTTCTGCCATGGGCACGTCTTACCGTTCGTCTCTGCGAGGCACTTCAATCCCTTGGCTTGGCTACCTGTGGAGAATTGGGAACCCGACTCGCAGAGCGTCTGGCTATTCAAACATCGCCAACAACGATTCTTCGTCGTATCATGGTGCTTCCAACAGGAGCGGTAGAACGGGTAGTAGAGCTTGGAATCGATGACTTTGCCTTCCGTCGTGGGAGAAAATTCGGCACCATCCTGGTAGACATGCAAAGCCACCACATGATCGACCTCTTGCCTGATCGGAAGAAAGAAACCTCCGCCGCTTGGATGAGGATGCATCCGGAAATCAAGCTGGTGAGTCGGGATCGTGGCGGCGACTATGCCTCTGCGGCAGCCAGCGGTGCACCTCAAGCCATCCAGTGTGCAGACCGTTTTCATGTGCTTAAAAATCTTGGAGAGGCACTAGAGGCTGTACTAGCCCGTCATCTGGCTGCTCATCGGACTCGCCTGACTGAAGAGGTAAGAGCCAGACCCCTGGAAACGACACAACCCAGGCAGTTGCCGAAATTGAGTCTAAAGGCAACCGAGCTGAGCCAGGCGAAACGAGAGGAGCGTCTGGCTCAATACCAGCACGTTGTGGCTTTACGCAAACAGGGCTTCTCGCAGACGACTATTGCTCATCAGGTTGGGATCGGCCATGCCACGGTCTCACGCTGGTTGGCCCATGATGCGTTTCCCGAACAACAATCGCGTCCGCGTATGATCGGTCTTGATTCACATCTGCCCTTCCTCCGCGAACGGTGGGAAGCTGGTTGCCATACTAGAGCCCAGTTGTATCGAGAACTGGTGGCCCGTGGTTACACCCAATCGTATGCGTCGGTCTATGAGCCGCTTGTTCGTTTGCTTCCGGAAGGGAAGAAGAACGCGAGCCACGGATGCGACCTCTCTCCATCTCCTCTGTCCTCTCGGCAGGCGGCGTTCCTCTTCCTTCGTCGGTCTGAAGAACTGGAGGGAGATGAACAAGAAACGCTCA
>JBDTHH010000142.1:0-6966 GCA_039937055.1 Ktedonobacteraceae bacterium
AATCTTATTGATAGGATTGCATCGCCTCTCGCCAGTAGGCTACGCTCGCTTGCAGGTCGCGCACGACGGTGTCGTCATCAGCCTCGAAGGGATGAATTGGCTCCAAGAACAGGTAGACATCCTGCGCCTCTGTCCACTGGTGAACCGCCTGCAAGATGGGTTGGGCCTGAACCACGCCCTTGCTGTTGTATTCTGACGTGAAGGGCCAGTGGTGGTCTCCGGTGTGATCGGTCTGCTGGAGGTGAACCACGGGAGTGTGCCGCCAGGGTTGGGCCAGCCAGGCGCGATAATCGTCGCTGCGTGTGCCGGTATGCAGGGCGCAGGGATGACCCACATCCAGGCATAGGGTGATGGGCACGCCACCGTTTGTATCAAGGGTGTCGAGAGCCTGGGCCTCCTCGATGCTATGGCCCCATTCGCGCGTCACCGCCATGTTCTCGAAGAGCAGGAAGCGCAAGCCTTTCTGCGCGGCGTAGCGGGCAAGATCCGCCAGGTGTTCGTTCAGTTCCCGAAGCAGCATCTGCCGGCGTGTCTCATCGGTCGCGTCCTGCACACTCAACGCTCCCAGGTGACCCCCTGTGCCAGAGGCGCCAAGCTCAGACGTAAAATCGATGGCACGTTCATACCAGTGCCGCGCCGCCATGCGCATAGCGCTCTCTGGGTGCAGCAGCAGGCTCCAGGAGTAGGCGGCCAGGCCTGTGAAGGTGCTATGCAGGTACACGCCTTTTTGAGCGGCAATGGCGCGTGTGGCGGCGGCATACGCGGCCGTGGTCGTTTCGTCGAGCAGCGGGTCTACGAGGTCCAGGCTGAATTGACAGCAGTCCAACCCCAGGTCCTCTTTCACAATCGAGAGCCAGCGCTCCGGTTCGGGCCAGCGTTTGACGGCAAAGCAGGTATTGATGCCAAGATGGAGCTGGGGCATGTTTAGTGTCCTCCCTCGGTTGCTAGTCGCTCTGATTCAGTGGTGGCCCGTGCCAGTTCACGGAAGCCCGCGTAGCGGTCGGCATAGAGCGCGGCACTGGTAGTATCCGGCTCATAGCGCCGGCGTATCTTCACGCAGCGCGCCACCGCGCTGTCCAGAGAAGGGTAGAGGCCGGTAGCGGTTCCCGCGAGCATGGCCACGCCCAGCGATGTGGCATCGGCGGCCACCGCCACGACCGGGATACCGGCGATATCGGCTTTGAGCTGGTTCCAGAGATTGACGCTGGCCCCGCCCCCGGAGATATGCATCTCGCGCACCGGCGCCCCCGCCTCAGCCATCGTCACAAGGTGTTCACGAATCGCATAGCCGACCCCCTCAAGGACGGCGCGCGCGAGGTCGGCGCGCGTGTGCCGCAGGGAGAGTCCCCAGAAGCAGCCGCGCAACGCCGGATTAAAACGTTCGCCATCGGCCATGTAGGGCAGAAAAAGTAACCCTCTGGCGCCCGGCTCAGATTGGACCGCCGCGGCCTCGCACTCGGCGAAGATTGGTCCCGCTCCTGCCGGAGCCAGGAGGGTCGCCAGCCACTCAAAGGCCGCTCCGCTGGCGTTGAGGCCTAGCTCGGTACACCACCAGTCGGGGACGACATGGCAGTAGTTCGCGATGCGCAGATCACTCAAAGGCTGCCTGACAGGAGCGTTGAGGCAGGTGGAGGTACCGGCCATGTCGCTGAGCTGACCGCTCGTGAGGACCCCCGCGCCCAGCGCGCAACACTGGCTATCGGCTCCCCCCAGGACCACCGGAATGCCCGGCGCCAGGCCTACCTGCTGCGCGACCGCCGGGAGCATCTCGCCCAGGTTGCTCCAGGGAGCGAGGGCCGGGGGAAACATTGAGCGTGGGATGGCCAGGAGGTCAAACAGGTCGCTGGCCCAGCGCCGCTCGGCTATCTCAAAGAGCAGGGTTGAGCCGGCGTGGCTCCAATCGGTGACGGCCTGGCCGGTCAGGCGCCAGACCACAAAGTCACGTGGCTGCATCCACAGGTGCGTGTGCGCGAAGACCTCCGGCTCGTGTCGTTGGACCCACAAGACTTTGGGTCCAATGTAGAAAGCCGCTGGCTCATGGCCTGTGCGCCGGTGAATGGCCTCTGGACCACCACACTGTGCCGTCCATTCCTGGGCTTCACGCGTGGCGCGATTGTCCTGGTAAATGAGGCCACGCCGCAAGGGCTGGCCCTCGCGATCACACGGCACGATAGACGGCGATTGCCCGGTCAGCCCGATGGCGCGGATGCGATAGCTTCCCTTGAGCCGCAGCGCGATCTCCTGCAGCGCGCTGGTTGTGGCGCGCCACCAATCCTCCGCCTCCTGCTCGGCCCAGGTCGGCCTGTCGTAGTACGTCGGATAGTGGGCTTCGCTCTGGGCTATCAGCCGCCCCTCCAGATCGTAGGCCACCGCGCGCGCCCCCCCCGTACCGATATCCAGGGCCAGTACAACCTCGTTGCTCGTCTGAACCATGCCCGCTCTTCCTTTCAACGACTCCGCCAGCACCCGTTAGCCACTCACCATCTGATACCCTCTGATCTTGCCTTTGTTGAGTGTGACCAGGACCCCATGTAATACCCCTTCACTGAAGTCGCTGCCTGGATTGATGCACACCGTGCGCCCGATCTTGCACGATGCATGGGCCTCGTGAACGTGACCATGGAGGCCCAGCAGCGGCTGGTAGTGTTCAATGGCCGCGCGTACGGCTGTCGAACCCACTGGCTTGAAGCGCGTCTGCCCCAGACTCGACTGCACTTTCAAGGTGGCATCCAGTTCAGGCGCATCGTCCAGGCCGGTCTGGAAAGGTGGCACGTGCAGGTTCATCACCGCGTACTCCGGTCGTTTGACCTGTGCCATACGGGCATCGATCCTCTTTCTCAACTCATCTTCGCTGCACTCGCGCGGCGTATGCCACGGCGTCGGGTTTGACCAGCCATAGCTGATCATCTCGCTCTGCTCGTCAAGTTGCACTCTCTGTTCTTCAGGATTAGAGACGATAGCGGTGTCGTGTATGACTTCCAGCACGCCTGGTGGATCATCGTTCCCACCCATGATGTAGCAACGCACGCCGGTTCCCGCCAGTCGCTCCTCGGCCAGTGAGAGCCAGATCTCCAGGCGCTCTCTCATGAGCTGCTCAAAAAGAGGCTCTATGCCGCCGGCCGCGTGCAATTCCTGCGCCTCTCCAGGCTTACAGCGATAGGCGTAGAGGCCGCGATCACCGGCGCGTTTTTCAAACTCCTGCACTTCCGATTCCGTGGCGAATTCGATGGCCCGCCCATGCTCTTCGGTGGCATAGACACCAGGACGTCCCTCTTCCAGAAAGACAATCGCCTTGCCCAGGATGTCGCCACCCATGATCAGCACGCTTGCCTTGTAAAATTTCGCCGCGTTCAGGAATTTGCGGAAGCAGCGATTGGACCCATGGACATCGCTGGCATAGTAGAGGGTGGTGGCTGCCATCGGCTCATTGCTCCTTGTGGCTATGGTCTTGACGGAGCGCGCGCACACGCTGCATAAGCCGGCTGGCGCGTTCGGGATCGACAGCATTCCAGATGTAGCCATCGACTTTCAAGCTGGTGCCGATGATCGCACCGTCGGCAACGCTGAGCAGGCGCCCAATATTCGCTTCCGAGGCCCCGGTATTGGCCAGAACGGGAATGTGCGAGACCGCCTCCTTGGCTTCGCGGATCTTCTCTGGATCGGCGGAGGCCCCGGCCATCTGACCTGAAATAAGCAAGGCATCCGCCCCGAAGAAGGCCGCGACGCGGGCGCGCTCGGCGACGCTGCGACCAGCGATGCTGGCGGCGAATTCCGGCGTGATGTTGTTGAAAATAGCGATATGCTGGCACTCCAGGCGTTTGCGCACCAGGAAAGCCTCGGACCCGCGCGGCGACCAGAGTCCCATATCGCTTTCATACGTGCCTGTAAATACTTCGCGCACAAATACGGCCCCGGTTGCCGCGGCCAGCCTGATGGTGGCAATGGGGTCCCAGAGAATGTTGACGCCAAAGGGAATATGCACCTGCTCGCGGAGCTGGCCGATAATGAAGGCCATGGTGGCGGGAATCTCCGCCTCGACTTCAAAGCTATAGGGCAGGTCGTGCTCGTTGCAGAAAAGCAGGCCATCGACTCCCGCGGCCTGGAGATGCTGGATATCATGCTGCACACGGGCCAGGATGGCATCCAGCCCCCCCTGGGCATCGTAGGCAGGACGACCCGGCAAGGCTGGAAAATGCACCATGGCGATAATGGGTTGAGGAGTCGCGAACAGACGCTGTAAGATATCCATATGTTGCTCCATATTATGCTCTCCCTACTCTTGAGACGGTGCGACGAGTGAGACCTGCATACCACAGTCACGGAACCGGGCAAGCAGAGGCTCCGGTGCAGCGCTATCGGTCATCAAGTTGCCTATCATCTGGACAGGGGCGACAACCGCTGGCGCTTTAAAGCCCAGCTTACTGTGATCCACAAGCACCAGCACATGGCGCGCACGCTCCATCATCATACGATGCAGCGCGGCAACTTCATAGTCCATCTCTGTGACTCCCACCATGGGATCAACCCCTGCGGCACCAAGCACGCAGACATCGGCGTAAAACCGTGCAAGCGTCGCCTCGGCAATCGGCCCTGTCATCGTCAACTCGTCGGCGTGCAACTTGCCGCCCACGACAATCACGGGAATGTTGCGCGAGCAGAGCAGGCTTGCGTGCGAGAGTGACGCCGTCACGACTAGCAGGTGCGGGTGAGGCGGTAAAAATTGCGCGAACTGCGCCGTCGTTGTCCCTTCACCAAGAAACAGCGTCTGGCCAGGTTCAATGAGCTGCGCGGCCCGCGTCCCTATTAAGCGTTTTTGGGCCGAACACTGCAAGGCGCGACTATTGAAGCCCAGCTCGACGCTTTTTGTGATATGCACAGTGGCGCCGCCGTAGGTCTGCCGGAGGAACCCATCCTGCTCAAGGCGTTTGATGTCGCGGCGAATCGTCATGACCGAAACACCGAGCGTATCCGCAAGGGTCTGTGCCTCGATGGATTGCTGTTCGGCCACGCGCTCTAAAATGATCCTTCTGCGTTCATCTGCCTGCATGCTCTGTTTTTTTACCCTCCTCCCAAAGCGTTGATAGCGCAAGATCGAACATATTTTAACATATTTCATTGACTACGATGTGTTCTATACTGTATACTTTAGCCAATAACCGTGTTATTGTCAAGGTAATGACACGCTTACAACTGTTGGCCCACCCTGTCGTTATCAAGTGAAGGAGGAGGACAGTATGTCGGAAATGCTCAAGCCGACCTCTCCAGTATTTGTTCGGCAATCATCTGGTCTTGTACGCGAAGCCTCAACCCTTGATGCCATCATCTTCAACGCAGTCTTCTCGGCGCCTGTGGGAGCGACGCTGGCGTTCGGCATCTTCTACGCGCTTGGAGCCTTTCCCGGTGCAGACCTGGTGACGGCGCTCCTTCTCGCTTTTCTGGTGAACATTCCTGTCTGCATCATGATGTCTATGATGGCCTCGGCCATGCCCAGAACGGGCGGAGATTATGTCTGGATCAGTCGCATCCTGCATCCAGCGGCCGCCGTCTTCAGCAACTTCTCTGCGGCGGTTTCGGCGCTAATCGGCGCGGCATTCTGGGCGCGTTCTTTCGCTGTGCTGGCTGTCGGCCCGACGCTCGCCGTCCTAGGGGCTGTGACCAACAACAGTGGCCTGATTAACGCGGGCAATACGGTCAGTGGCAGTAATGGCCCCGGCCAATGGTGGACCTTCGGGCTGGGCTTCGTCTTGATCCTCATCCTGGCGGTGACCATGTCATCGGGCACCAAAGCCTCGTTCCGCGTCCAGAACATCTGCTGGATCATCGCCAGCGTCGGTACATTTCTGGCCTTCGTAGCCCTGCTGATCTCGTCGCGCCAGGACTTTATCGCGCACTTCAATGCGTTTTCGCAGCCGTTTACGCACAATGCCAACTCCTATCAAGCGATCCAGGCGGCGGCCGCCAAAACTGGTTTCGCGTTTACGGGCGCGCATCCCTTCGCCTCCACGCTGCCTGTTGTGGCCATTATCATGACCTTCATGATGTGGAACTGGTGGTCGGTGTACATTGCGGGCGAACTCAAGTCGGCCGGCAACCTGCGCCGCCAGTTGTCCGTGATGATCGGAGCTCTGGTGTGGGATACGCTCTTCATGATTATCGGTGTGCTGCTGCTCTATCGCAGTGCTGGCGAACAATTCATCGCGAGTATCAACGCCCTGGCATCGTCGGCAGGCTATGCCTTGCCGGTCCAGCCGTACTACAACCTGATGGCGAGCATTGCCGCGAACAACCCCATCTTTGCTCTGCTCGTGGCGATCAGTTTCCTCTTCTGGAATCTGCCCGCGATGTTCCCCAATACCTTTATGCCGGTGCGTACGATCTTCGCCTGGGCCTTTGATCGTATCCTGCCCGGCAAGCTCTCCGAGGTCAGCGAGCGCACGCACGCTCCTATCCCCGCGATCATCGTGGCGTCGCTCATTGTCTTAGGTATCCTGGCCTGGTCGGTCCTCTCTACCTCGTTCTTCACGCTGCTCTCGCTCGGCGTGCTGGCCGGGGTGGTCACCATTCTGACGGTCAGTGTCGCGGCGATTGCCTTCCCGTTCCGCCGCCCCGAACTCTACCGGAACTCGCCCGCCAATGTCTCCATCGTGGGCATTCCTTTGCTGCCTGTGGTCGCGGTCCTCTCCATTGCCGTTATGCTCGGCCTGGCCTACGTGGTCCTCAGCTACCCACAGCTTGGCATTGTGCCCTGGCAAGGTTTCACGTTCATGGGTGCCTTGATCGTCCTGGGCCTCTTGATCTACTTCATCGCGCGCACCGTTCGCGCCCGCCAGGGGATCAATCTCGACCTGATCTACCGCGAACTGCCGCCCGAATAGCGCGCCGGCGTGCGCCGAATAAGGGCGTATTTCTCGTATGGTGAGGCGCGTCTCCGTGGGGTGATGGCTTGCCTCGCCCGCGTAAACCTAC
>JBDTHH010000143.1:0-3528 GCA_039937055.1 Ktedonobacteraceae bacterium
CGATGCGCTTGCGATACTCCTGGCCACTGGCGTCATCAACTGAGCTGAGGTAATCAAGCGCAACATAGAGTGTCTGGCGTGGACTATCAGTGTCGGTCGTTTCGGTCGGGCTATCGAACCCATAGAATTGGAGTTTCCTCTGGTGCGCTGGATCAGCATTGTAGTGCCTCATCCACTTGACAAGTTCTCGATTCGCTTCGAGCTTTCCGAAACCGTGGCTCCATCCAGTATCCTGCACCGCTTCATAGGATGCCGGACCGCGGCCAAGCACGTATTCGTTGATGATGGGTCCCCGAGGAAAACTGCTCTCAATGGCAATGGCGCTGTAGCCATGGGCTTCTACAAGGCGTTGGAAGAGTTGGTTGCGAAGGACAAGCAGCTCTTCCCCTCCATGGAGTGCTTCTCCAAAGCCAAGCAATTCTACCGCATCGCCAAGTGAATCGATCACCGTATCAACAGCGGCGTTGAAGTCCGGGCGAGAAGCGAGCGAGAATGGAATCGCCTCGTGTGCAGTCCAGTCGTCGAGTGTCGTATATACTCTTGCTGCGTGCGTCATTAGTCTACCCTCCATTGTTTTCACTGTACCATTCATCCAAAGGCTGCATGCATGCATCTCTGATCCAAGCTGGCCGGGCTTTTTCTGGATCACGTCTCTACTGTACAACACAGATGCAATATTAGAGGGTAGAAAGAGAGCCAGGAGAGTACGTATGGGCATACATGGATCATAGCAGGCTCAATATACCTGGATTTCTGTGATAGAACGATAAGTGTATCGCGAAAAGCCTCAACCCTGTTATTGGGAGTTTTACATGAAGCTTGGCAACACTTTACTCACTAGCGAGTCTTCCCAGGTGATGGACGGCATATGTGTCACAGGCGAGGACAAAGAGGGTCAAGTCACACCTGCCATATGGCAGGTGAGCATACGCGCGCTACACTCTCACGGCCGCAGAAGGCAAGCAACATTCGTAGGATCGCGCGTTTATTCTAGCGAGTGGGGAACCTTTTTACACAGAGAAACGTCCTGGTAGTGTAAGGCCAGACGTTTACCAGGAATTATATAGATAGATATTCGAGGAGTTGGTATTATGCGCACATTTCATGCGATCCGCGTCAAATCAGTATGGCTCATTATCACGCTGATGATGGCCTTCATTTTTATACTGGCCGCCTGCGGCACAAATACAAACACAAACACAACTACAGGTGGAGGAAACGCTGCTCCCACGCCTACAACGGGCATGGTGAAGGGCTATGGCACACAACACGGCTGCCCCAACGATACCATTGTACATACACCACCAACCGCGCCGAATGTCGTCGTGCGGGCCAGCGATACTCATAAAGTCGTGACGGCGCATACTGGCGATATCGTTGAGTTCGAGTTACCTTTTGGGCAGATGTGGAGCGGCCCCGTCACTTCCCCGCCCACGCTACAACTGCAATCTCCCTCCGGCTATGCCATGCCGAGCACCCACGTCTGCATCTGGCGCTTCGCCGCTCACAGCGCAGGAACAAGCCAGGTGACCTTCATGGGTAAGGCCATCTGCCAACAGGGACAGATGTGCCCTCAATACATAGTGAGCATGCCATTCACCATCGATGTGAAGTAAACGAACACATGTGTTCACCAGGGGTACCGTAGCGCGTGGCTTGCCTCATAGGCGTGAACTTAAGCCAAATGATGGGCTTATTCATCATCAGAATGAGGAATACATTGCCCATTTTACTCGTTAGAATTGCAAATTGCAGTCAGTATAAAAGCTCTACAATGTCTTAAGTTCACGCCTATGCGGGCTTGTAAACGGCGCCCCTACTTCTTGTGCTTCCCATACCTTTGCCATCTTATCCATGACCCTGCAAGCCGGCTACGAGTGCTTCTTCAGGAAGCGCTCCATGCGCACTAAAGCCTCTTCGAGCTTCTCATATGCCGTGCAGTAGGCGCAGCGCACATAGTTCTTCCCGGCAGCTCCAAAGGCGCTCCCAGGAACCACGGCCACCTGTTCCTCGAAGAGCAGTTGCTCGGCGAAGTCATCAGCGGTCATCCCCGTGTTCGCGATCGAGGGGAAGGCGTAGAAGGCCCCGCGCGGCTCGCAGCAGGATAGGCCGATGCGATTCAGGCCATCGATGAACATGCGGCGCCGGGCCGCGTAGGCCTCGTGCATCACACGTACATCATCCTCTCCATGGCGCAGCGCCTCCAGGGCCGCCTCCTGGGGCGAGGTGCCGGCACACATGATGGCGTACTGGTGGATCTTCAGCATGGCCTCCAGAATATGCTGGGGAGCGGCAGCATAGCCAATGCGCCAGCCTGTCATAGCATAGGCCTTGGAGAAGCCGTCGAGCAGGATCGTCCGCTCGCGCATGCCGGGGATGGCAGCAATGCATACATGTTCGGTATCATAGACCAGGCGACTGTACACCTCGTCCGTGATCACAAAGAGGTCATGCTCTATCACCAGTCTGGCGATCCCTTCTAGCTCGGCACGCGGGATGACGGCTCCGGTGGGGTTATTGGGGTTGCCCAGCAGGATGACCTTCGTGCGCGGGGTGATGACGGCGGCAATCTCGGCGGCGCGCACGGCGAAATCGTGTTGCGCGTAGGTCGGCACGGGGACGACGACGCCGCCCGCGAAGATAATATCCGCCTCGTAGGCCACATAACCGGGGTCAAGCGAGATCACCTCGTCGCCTGGATCGATCAGCGCGCGCATCGCCAGGTCCACCCCTTCGCTGACACCTACCGTGACGAGTATCTCATTGGCCGGGTTATAGCTGATGGCATAGCGGCGCTGCAACATGGCGGCAATCTCTTCACGCAATTCCAGGATGCCATAGTTGGAGGTATAGCGTGTATGCCCCTGCTCGATAGACCTGATGCCGGCCTGCCTGATATGTTCGGGCGTCACAAAATCAGGCTCGCCCACGCCCAGCGAGATCACATCTGGCATGGTGTTGATGATATCAAAGAATTTGCGAATCCCTGAGGGCCTGACCAGGCGCACACGCTGTGATAGAGCTTCACGCTTCAATGTATCCATTGCTGACTCCCCTTCCCTTTTGTTGAGGTGCAAGGTCATATTAGAACAACTACTCTGTTGCCTATACCTGGCCCACTGTGGTAGTCTGTACTACGAAGAACTATCACAGCAAGCTGCGCCCTTGCCTCCCAATTCTTAGCCTCTTATTCTTTCAAGATAACACAGAAGAGGACAGATTGACAATGCACCAATTGCCGATAGAACCTGCTACAGAAACAGGCCAATCTTCGACCCGCAAACACATGGTGCTGGTTGATACAGACATCGGCGACGATGTCGATGATGCCCTGGCTCTGGCGCTCATCGCAAACTCGCCGGAGATCGACCTGCGTGGGATCACCACGGTTTTTGGCGATACCACGCTGCGCGCGCGCCTGGCGGCGCACCTGCTGCGAGTCTTTGAACACCCGGACATCCCTATCACCGCTGGACTCGGCACACCCCTCCAGCCACGGCGCCGCCCCTCCGGCGTCCCGCAGGCCGC
>JBDTHH010000144.1:0-4970 GCA_039937055.1 Ktedonobacteraceae bacterium
AGTAGTTTCCGATATGGTAGGCGATATCCTTCTCGTGGATGACCTGGTAGACGGTGCCATCACTATCCACGATGTAGTGGACGCTCACGCCGCTGTTATGGTTCTGGAAGGCATTGAGCGCTTCCAGGGCGGTACCCTCGATATCGTGGATGGAGACGTAGTTGATAGAAAAATCGGTGGGGCGATTAGCATCTTCATAGGTGCAGCCGGGATAGTTATAGGGGCTGATGTTGCAGTCGAAGATGCTGGGGTCAACGATGCAGTCGATGGCGCCGGGATAGTCCACCTTGCCATCGTTGCTGCAGCCGGCGGGGATCGTGCTGGCCCCCTTGACAGAGGCGGCGCTGGTGGTATCGGGCCTGACCTGCTGCGCTGCCAAGCTGACGGCTTCACCAGTCTCGGCCTGTGCGCTGAAGCCTCTGTTGATCAGCTTGTACAGGGCATCAGCGTACATCAAGGCCGTTGAGCGCGTCGTCGCGTTGCTATAGGCGGCGACAGGGCCATACCAACCAGAGAGACTGGCCGGCAGTGCGTGTGAGGATTGCAGCGCGTAGTCGTGCAGGACGGCGGCACCACCCAGAATGTTGGTGCCGATGTCGCTCTTGAGCTGTTGCTCGCTCACGCCCAGGTCTTTGGCCGCGCGATCCAGGGTGTTGCCCTGCGTATTCTTCACGAGGTGCATGCAGCCGTAGCCATTATCCATGCTGGGGCTGCCCCCGTGATTGCTCAAACGGCCCTCCATATAGCAGAGCGCCTTGAGCACAGCGACCGGGACGCCGAAGCGCTGCGAGGCCTGGGTAAATGCTGTGTTGACCGGCAAGCCTGTGCTGACGGCGGAGGCCGCGCGGGCCGTCCCTCCTGCCAGTCCCATGAAAACTAGAGAACAGACCAGGGCCAGCATCATAGGGAGACCAATGCGAGTGAACAAAGAGTGTCGTTGCATCGTGAGTCGTTTCCCTCCAAATAGTACTCTGGACATACGCATAACGCGGAGATGCGCAGAACCATGTAACAAGAGGCACCTGAGACGAGGCAGAGAATAACGCTTGATAGCTTCTTATCGAGGATTCTCATGGTAAATGCTCATCTCGTTCAAAGTATAACATATAAAAAAGGTGTTTCAAGAAAGCACACGCCGTTGAAAATTCGGGGAGCAGTGTTTGTCTGAAGAGGTTGGACCGTAGGAAGAAATTGCTATTGGGGCAGAGAGTTTCTCCTCTATAAAAGCTCTCCCTCGCTCTTCCGCTGGCAACGTTGCCTCACCCTGCAGGAGGAATGACTGGTACTGCGGCTGGCAGGCGAAAAGTCGTTGGGTGAGTTCTTCCTGGTGGCTCAGGTTCGCGGGCCGGCGCACCTTTATGCCCTGGATGCGTTCGCCTTCTTGCTCGAAGTAATCAGGCAGATCTTCTTGCATGCCCTGGTAGCGGTAGGAGGTACACACCTTCCATTCTGGCAGCGCCTTCAGCCGATCTCTATTGGTGATGGCCAGATAATCGGGCCGTCCAGCAACTTCGAAGGCGTAGCGCGTCGCCAGCAGGTCGAAGTGTCCGACGCGGAACGCCTGCTGCCAGGCGTTCCAGCTATTGTGTCGATCAGGAATGCTGTGCGTCAACGTGTAGTCCTCGGTAGGAAACGGTCCGGCTCCATGCCTGGTAGCATAGGCACGCAGGATGCCGAGTGTGATGACCTCACCCGTGTAATCGTGCTCCTGCACGAGTGTCTTCGCATTGGCAAACGTCGTTGTGCTCCAGGTCGTGTAGGGCGCGAAGCCATAGTTCTCGTCGAGCAACACGCCCTGTGCCCCTTCAAAGAGGAGCGTACCGGGTCGGGCCAGCAGCGAGCGCATATACCCCTCGTCCACTATCTCGACCACCTGCGAGAAGGCATGGAAGACATCGGTACAATCTTCAATGCCTGCCTCGCCGCTAAAAATGCTCTGTTCCTGTCTCACCGCGTCCGTATCTGGGAGCTGCCGCCAGATCTCAGCGAGTTGGCTGCGTTTGAGATCGCGCTGCGCGCGCAGTTTCTTGACGATAGTCGCCCTCTCCTGTAGATCGCCCACGAAGAGCGCGACGTTTGCATCGCTGAGAAAATCGGCCATGCACTCGCCGATGCCTTCACCGCAACTCCCGTGGCGCTGTGCCGCGCGCGCGATCTCGTGCAGCCGGTTCGCGGCCTGCTGAAACGGTGTGATGACCAGCGCGCGACGATCGATAGCCAGCCGCTGCCAGGCGTCCGTAATACCGAGTGTCTGCAGGTGCCTCTCTTCTTTGAGCATATTTAAAGGATTGATGAGCAGAAAACGCGAAAGAAAGGTCCGTGTACCAGGGACTAGCGTTCCGCTGCCGAATTGAGAAAACGTGTGCTGCTCTCCAGTGGGAGTTACCACAGTATGGGCAGCCTGGGGACCACCGTTATAGCGTACGACGGTGTGGGCCGCGAGCTGCCTGCTGAGAAAATCGGTGATAGTTCCTTTGCCAGCATCACCAAAACCAAGGTCGGCAAGAAGGATAGCCTGCTTTTTCTGGCTCATATGCCTCTCCGTAAGTAAGGGGCGCAGGCCAGCGGCGCCCCTACACGAAATGGGGATCTATTGTGTAGAAGCATCGCTGGTAAAACATCATTCA
Organism: Ktedonobacteraceae bacterium; assembly: GCA_039937055.1. Lineage (GTDB taxonomy): Bacteria > Chloroflexota > Ktedonobacteria > Ktedonobacterales > Ktedonobacteraceae > JALYTT01. Next base: position 2,628 of record JBDTHH010000144.1, read on the forward strand.
GGCGATTTATCGCGCCGGACGCGATAAATCGAGCCCCTACGATAAGCGTTCGGTCGTGGGTGTGCCTCCCGAATCGTTTCTGAGAAGATCGGGCAGATGGCCCCCGGCGATTGTGGCGACGGCCTTCTTGCTGGCATAGCCTCTGAGCGCCTTCGAGGCGGCCTCGATTGCCAGGGGGCTGGCGCCCATTTCACCCAGGTCATGCCCGCCCTCGGCAAGGTTGATGGCATCCTCGGTCAAACCGATGGCCAGCGCAATGGTTTCGCTGACGGCGTTCTCGTCGTCCAGGAAGATGACATTCTGGCCGAGCAGGTCGCTCCAGAAGTTCCGGATCTCCTCGTCGTGACCGTGGCTGGCATTGCAGGGAAAGATGAAAAAGAGATGGTAATGGCGCTGAACTTCAGCCAGAATCTGGCGCAAGGGGATGCTCTCCTGCAAGCCATCGCCGATGAGCTGTGCTACCTGCCGCTGGCTCACGGCAGGATAGGCCTTCTCGTCGCCGATCAGGAAGGCATAGCCCTTGCGACCGCGTTTCTCCCAGCAGTCAATCGAGGTATGGCGCGCCAGGAAGTAGAGCGCCAGTTCATAGGATTCGTGGTTTGTGCCGCCACCGCCGCCTTCGAGGACGATGTTGCGCAGGTGCTCATCCATCTCGACACCGCTCTCGAATTGCCCGACCTGCAGCGGAATACGATCACAGGTGGCATCTCCGAAGGCGCCGAAGAGAATCTGCGGGTCCTGGATATAGCCCTTCACCAACAATACGCCCATAAGTTCCGCCAGCTTCTTTTGAAAGACGCGTGGGATGCCGCCCATCGAACCAGTTTCATCGAAAAGCACGCTGATAGCGTGAGAGCGCGGATGGGCCTCGCTATCGCGACTCTCGCGGAATGAGACGCCTTTGGGATCGAGCGTAGGATGAATCTCCATTTTCCCGGCTGCCCTGGAGGCGTCATCATACGCGAAGTCGCTCTTTCCTGTCGCTTTGCGCAGGCGCGCGGCTTCCTTATACGCGTCGGTTGACCAGTTTGTGCCACCCATGGTATGTTTCTCTCCTTTGCTGTTAGAACATTCGGCTTATGCGGGACGATATTCAGGGTTGGGGCATGCGAAACGCGCGAAATTTCCTTGGCCCCCAGAGCCGCTCGATAAGGCTATCGAACTCCTCAAGCAATATATGCGTGTCCTGTGGCCGTCTCTGAGGAGGTGAGAGCAGGCAGCCTTTGAAAAAGCTCTGGATCTGCCAGGGCACGCTTTCCGGCAGCGTGTGTTCCTGTGGGTCGCCGCCCAGCAGATCAAGCATGCACCTGGCGGCCATGAAGACATCAAGCGCCGGGGTTGGCTCTTCGCGGGCGAAGACTTCGGCCGGATACCAGTCCCGGTATGCTGAACTGATGGCGTTGATACGCTCGCCCGTCCGGCCGGGATCAAGGACGGCATATGACCAATCGATGAGCACAATGCCGTGCTGTGCAGGATGGATCAGGATATGCGTTGGCAAGACGCAGCCATGGATCACGCGACTGGCATGGGCGAAGCCAAGCGCAACCAGGAGCCTGCGCCAGATCCACGCCATATCCCTGGGATCGATACCCTGCGGGTACGCCTGTCGTACTTCTGTGAGAGAATACAGCCCTGCCGGATACGCGAGCACATTGATCTGTCTGGTGACGCCCGTGTCTTTTTCCTGGTAAGGGAAGGCATCAAGCAACTGGGGAACAAAATGGCGCCATGTGGCATAGCCTTCGCTGCTCCTGAGATGCGCAAGAATGCGCGCCTCGTTACTCACAAGATCGTTATCAGCAGGCGCGATAGACACTTTGGCGATCCCTCTTGTCTGCTCGCCAGCATTCAAAGTGGAACACCCATACAGACCACAGAGATCGCCCCGGAACAACAATCTCTCCAGCGAGTATGCACGCGTTTTCGTCCTGACGAGAAAAGGCGCCCCTTCAGCGAAGGTCGCGTGCGCCGATCCATAGGTCTCGCTGGCGATACTGACCTGCGCCTGCTCCCAGAGCTGCACCAGTTTTTTGAAGGCCGCGTCTGCTCTCTCATAGTCAGAGGTTCCCTGGAACGCATCTGGATGCACGACCTTTGCCAGGCTGCGGAAAATGTTTCTGGCGGCAGCGAACCTCTCCTGCCGCGTGCCGCTCAGGGGGCCGAAGATCGCCTCTGGTGAGTTCGCCTGCTGGAGTGCGCCGCTGACTCTGTCTAGCTCGGTCGTGTCCATCGCCATCCTCCCTATTAGTGTATTTGTGACACTATCTATAGTGTATTTATAACACTAACTCACGCGCATGTCAAGGGGGGCGTTATGCGTAGGGGCGACGCGGGTTCGCA
>JBDTHH010000145.1:0-4119 GCA_039937055.1 Ktedonobacteraceae bacterium
CGCTATCCCAGGGCCAGGGCCAACGCGGTAGACGATGTCTCCTTTACCGTCCAGCGCGGCGAGATTTTTGGGTTGCTGGGGCCAAATGGCGCGGGGAAGACAACCACAATTGGTATCTTAACTACCAGCGTTATTCCCACCAGTGGCGCCTCCCGTATTATGGATATCGATGTTAGTCGTGACCCCATCGGCGTCAAGCAGCGCATCTCTGTTGTTCCTCAGAAGAGTAATCTCGATCTAAAGTTGAATGCCCGTGAGATTCTGACCTTTCATGCCAGCTATCATGGAGTGCCAAGGGCGGAACGCAATGCTTGCGCCGATGTACTGCTGGCGGAGTTTGGCCTGACGGAGCGCGCCAAAGAGAAGATAGGTCGCTACTCAGGAGGCATGGCCCAGCGGATCATGATTGCCCGGGCATTGATGCATACGCCAGAGGTGCTGTTTCTTGACGAACCTACCAATAATCTTGATCCCCAGGCGCGGCTCTTCCTGTGGGAGCGCATCCGTGCGCTGCAAGAACGCGGCATAACCATTCTGCTCACCACCCATGATATGGAAGAGGCGAGTCGTCTATGTGACCGGATCGCCATTATGGATCATGGGCATATCCTGGTCTGCGATACAGCCGCTGAATTAGAGAAACTGATACCCGGCGGGACAACGCTCGAATTGCGCGTCACTGTCCCCCAACGCACCCTGGTAGCAGCCATAGGACAGGGCGGCGCATCTATCAGTTCACCAACGGCCACGTCCGAGCTGCAACACGTTCTTGGCTCGCTCTCTGGAGTCACCAGGGTAGAAGAGATGCATTTGCCTAAGGAAGTAGAGGGTCAGACGGATATATCCGCGTTTCGCCTCTATGCAGAAGATGCATCAGCACTTATTGCGCGGGCGGTCGCAGTCATTACCGAAAGAGACATTGAGCTCCGTGACTTGCATCTTGCCCGTCCTAGCCTGGAGGATGTATTCATCCACCTGACAGGAAGGAACTTACGCTCATGAAGGCTATTGCAGCATCTCCTCTTGATGCAGAACCAGTGTTCAGTCCAGTCTCACGTTCGAAGAGGCGGGTCTTCGTCATACTCACGGCTTTTTGGCACACATTGCGCCGGGACATTATGGTCACGGCCCGTGAGTTTGTACCATTTTTAATCCAGGTGATGGTGCAGCCATTCTCTCTCCTCGTCGTTTTTGGCAGGGTCTTGCCAGGCGCCGGGACATTGCAGCAATTGTATCCGGCGGAGTTTTTCCCGGGAGTAGTAGCGCTGACCATTTTCGTGGCTGGTCTCCAGGGGATTACGCTTTCACTTATGTTTGACTTGAGCTACAATCGTGAGATTGATGATCGCTTGCTTGCCCCACTTCCTGTGAGCCTGGTCGCCGTGGAAAAGGTCGTTTTTGCCACCATGCGCGCGCTGGTTGCAGGCGCGCTCACCTTTCCCCTGGCATATTGGATTCTAGGGAGCGGATATCAGGTACGGACTGATGCTCTGCTGCCTCTCATCGGTATTATGCTTCTCTACGCCCTATCCAGTGCTGCACTTGGGCTGGTGATAGGCTCAGCGCTTCCAGCGGATAAAAACTACCTGGTCTTCACGTTGATTATGAGCGCAACCTTGTACACAGGGTGTGTGTTTTTCGCCTGGAGTGATATGAGCTCGATCAGGGCGCTTCAGGTCCTTACGCTCTTCAATCCATTGACCTATGCCTCTGAAGGGCTACGCTATGTCATGGTTCCGCCTATTCATGGGCAAGCCTACTCGACCCTACCCATCGGCTGGGTGTTGCTGGGGCTGAGTGGTTCTTTCGTCATCTTTCTGGCCCTCGGCATACGCATTTTTCACAAAAGAGTCATCTCGTAGAAAAACGCTGTCTCGTTACGCAACGAGTGCGAAACATGGCTATCCTATCGCAATAGAGTGTTCTTAGCAGTCTGAAGGAGGAAAGCAGTGCATGGAAAAAAAATCCTGGTTACAGGCGGCTCGCGAGGAATTGGCAGAGCCACGGTGCTCGCCCTGGCACGCTCGGGTGCGCATGTGGCCTTTACCTACAGCAGTAATCACACGGCGGCCGCGGAGGTCCTCTCTGAAGCCTCCGGCTCAGAAGGACGCGTGATTGCCGTGCAGGCATGCGTGCAGGATTATGAGCGGGCCAAACAGGTGGTCAAAGACGTACAGGAGGAACTTGGTGACCTGGATGGCCTGGTGCTCAACGCGGGCATTACTCGTGACGGCATACTCGCCATGATGCCAGAAGAGAACTGGGACGATGTGATGGCGACCAATCTCAAGGGCATATTTAATTATGCCCGCGCCGCGATCTATGGCATGATTCGGCAGCGTGCAGGGCGGGTCGTCTGTGTGAGTTCTGTAAGTGGAGGGCGGATCGGCGTTGCGGGACAGACCAACTACGGCGCCTCAAAAGCGGCGCAGATAGGGTTCGTCAAATCACTCGCAAAAGAGGTCGCTTCATACGGGATCACGGTGAATGCCGTGGCACCAGGGTTCATTGAGACGGATATCTGGCAGTCGATTCCAGAGGCCAAACATGCAAGTTTGCTGAAGAGCATTCCTCAAGGACGGCTTGGACGGCCAGAGGAGGTGGCGGCGGTAATTCGTTTTCTCCTCTCCGAGGATGCCAGCTATATTACCGGTAATGTTGTCGAAATCGACGGCGGACTGAGCGCTTAGCGAAAAAGTGAGCTAGAGACACACGATGTATGGATAAGCGTGTTCTGAAAGAGAATGAGAGAAGAGAAGGTTATGACAGAAGTAGAATTGCGCCGTGAACTGAAAGTACTGATCGCAGAGATTATCGAAGTTGATGATTTCAATGATGACGATAACTTTGTGAGTCAATTGGACGTGGACTCGATGTTGGCGCTAGAGATCGTCGCACGCATCGAAAGGCGCTACCATATTCGCATTCCTGAGGAATGTTTTGCGCAGTTGTTAACACTCAACGCCGTTGTGCAGATTGTTGAGGAGATCATGCAGCCTGTGAAGAGCTAGAGTGCCTGGCGCACCATCAACAGAGGTTTGCCGGGGGAAGGAACGCAATGGAAGTCCGTACGGGAGTTCTAGAGGCATGCTCTGGCTTGCTCCCTTTCCCCAAAAGTCGTTTGCCAGGTACTAACAGGAGAAGAGCGTATGGCGCAACGTATTGTGATCACTGGTTTAGGAGTGCTCTCGCCGATTGGCAACGGATACCTCGACTTCTGGCAAGAGCTTATTGCTGGAACAGTAGGAACAGGGCCAATTCAGGCTTTTGACACGAGCATCTTCGATGCACATATTGGTGGTGAAGTGCATAATTTCGATGCGGCGAAGTACTTCCAGGTGCTCGACCCTACGATGTGCCCCCGTACAACCCAACTGGCGGTTGCCGCTGCCAGGATGGCTGTAGATGACGCCGGCGTATTGCAGGCAGGCTATCTGGCGGTACGCATCGGCATCTGTATGGGAACTACCATGGGCAATGTGTCGGTGGTAGAAGACGAGAACGACAGGCGTATTCAGCGCGGTCCGCCCCTGGAGGCGAGTCTCGTCTCGCACTTTGTTGACACCTATATTACCGCGGCCATTGCGCAAGAGTTGGCTGTGGCAGGTCCTTGCCAGGTTATACCGACCGCCTGTGCGGCAGGGAACTATGCGATTGGCTGGGGGATGGATATGATCCGCGATGGGCTGGTCGATGTGGCGATTGTGGGGGGCGCTGATGCGCTTTCGCGCGGGTGCTTTGCCGTTTTTCATCGTCTGGGAGGGATGGCGCATGAGGTGTGCCAGCCCTTTGATCGCAACCGCACAGGGATGCTGGTGAGTGAGGGGGCAGGTGTGCTTGTTTTAGAGGATTATGACAAAGCGGTCGGACGGGGCGCGAAGATCTATGCTGAGTTGTTGGGCTATGGTCTGGCCTGTGACGCCCATCACCCCACCGCGCCGCACCCGGATGGCATCGGCGCGCAGGCTGCAATGCGTCGAGCATTACAGGAAGCCAATCTGGATCTGGATGCGATTTCGTATATCAGCGCCCATGGCACCGGCACGCGCGCGAATGATGCCTCGGAGTCGCTGGCGGTACGCAAAGTGTTTGGGGCAAGGACCGATCAATTGCCCGTCA
>JBDTHH010000146.1:0-6410 GCA_039937055.1 Ktedonobacteraceae bacterium
GTTTTATCGGGAAAACCATCATGGCCATATTCCTTGTTGGCGGATTGGTGGGATTATTCCTGTCGCTTAGTTATTATGCGAACGCTTCCCAGGCAGTACCCCATACGCCGCCCTCCGCAAAGCCCACAAATAGAGGGGTAGGCTTCCCTGCCATCACTCCGCACCTCAATCTAGCCCTCTCTCAGGCAAGCAAGCCCACATTCACTCAAGCTGATGTAGCTTTCTATGTCGGTCACCATGGCTCTCCTGTCGGCCCTCTTGTGCCAGGCGCGCATCTAACTATTCCCAAAATCCAGTTTACGACGGCCAACCAGGCCAGCCAAATTATGGCTGGAGAATCAATAGGCATTCCAGGCAATGCACCTGTTTGCTATGTGCTGCTTCAAGGCCCATTCCAGGCCACCGATGTGCGCTTGAGTCCTGCACTTGCATCCAAGTTACACGGTACACCTGTCGTGTCTCGAACTGAACTGGTTTTCGACGGACGTACCGGCAACTTGCTTGTATGGGGCATCCCAGCAGGCAATTGATAAGGGGTAGGGCTGGCCTGCTGGAGACTCTATTGAGTTTTCCCATCAGGTCAGCCGTTGACTCAGGCATATTCCTCTCTGCTTCCCCTCGTCCTGGCAGTCCCCCTTGCTTCTCACCCCGTGTGATGATATCGTGATGTGGTGATAGACGCTGCTCACAACAGCATATGTACCAGTAGAATGGGGGCAGAGGCTATGGCAACTGAACGAGTGCTGCGCAAAGTGAAGGTGGAGGGCGGCTACCTGCGCTTTAGCGCCGCCCACTTCATCACCTTTGGAGGAAAGTGTGAGCGACTGCATGGGCATAACTATGGGGTCCTGGTGGAGGTCGAAGGTGAGCTGACGGATGATAAGCTGGTCTTTGATTTCACCGTTTTGAAACGCGTGACCAGGGAGATCTGCCGTCGCCTGAATCATCATTTTTTGTTGCCAATGCATAACCCGCATCTCGAACTGAGCGCCTCCGTTGAAGAGTGGGAGATACGCTTTGGCGATAGGCGCTACGTGTTTCCACGCGCCGATGTCGTCGAGCTGCCCATCGATAACTCCACGGCCGAGCGGCTGTCTGAATATATCTGCGCCGAGCTGCGCGAGGCACTCAAGGCCTATGATACCCTGAAGCTGCACTCGATCATGGTTGGCGTCGAAGAAGCCCCCACGCAGATGGCGTACTACCGTGTCTCTCTTGCTGAAGCATAAGTAGCATAGTATGCCGGTCCATTTTCTGGCCCTTACCAGGGTGGCTCAGGAGGTTGGGACGCGCCAGTACTGACGATGGGTAAAGACATCTCCTGGCTGATTGGCTGTATTCGCAACGAGTCCGGCGTGGTGCAAGTGTTCGAGCGCTTGCAGGATGAGAGCAGGACGATGCTGCTGCGCGTTCAGCCCCCTCATCTGAAGCACCCCTTGCAAATCCGCTAACGTGAGGCCTTTTTCGAAGGGTAATACTGAAAGGATGAGGTCGGCAAATTGCCGCTGAGCCAGGTGCCGTTCTCGCACTTCTGGTATTTCTGCTAGTTGTTCTGCTAAGGGAGCAGAAAAAATCACTTCTAAGGTACATGCCCGGTCACCTCGTTTCATGCATAGATGTTCGACGATCGCGACCTTCTCATGATAATATTCCGCGGCCCCCTCGATAGCTCCCAGGAGCAATACACAGAGTTTTCGCGGGCTGTCATAGATTAATAGCAGCCCGTTCGTGTTGTGAGGAAGCGCCCGGTACTGAAACACAGGAGGAGTGAGGCCATCGGGGATGCGGCTCATTTGCTTGTGGGCATCACGCATGGCCAGCAAAAGATCCCGCCCGCTATGGACCTGACTGAGTAGGTAGGCACAGCGGTAGCGGGTGAGACCATTCGTGATAAAGTAGCGCCCATATTCTCTCAATAACGTATCTACCGGTGCCCCCGTGATACGATTGGCCGCCGCTACCCCTGCTAACAGCGCTGCATCATCGTAAACGCGATTAGCTAGCGGCGTGGTAGCAAACGTTTCTCCGATGGCTGTGCGGTACTCCTGGAGGGCCGTTCCTCCAAAGCGCTCCGAGAGGTACTTTTCCCATGTAACAAAGATTAAGCCGTGCATACTAGAGACTCTCCTATGCTGACCGATTGATAATATTGGCGTGCCTGCGGTCATTATACAGAGATTGCACTTATATAAGATATCTGAATAGTACTTTGAGTTAAAGTATATAAAATTACGAATGTAATTATCTGTTCACGATACTCTTGAATCTCTTTCTGCCCCAGAGGAATAGATGCTTTCATTCAAAAAAGGCCTGTAAGAATAGTAAATGCCTTATATATAAAGGAATCTGCCGGGCCAGGGCTTAAAGGATGGCACGGGTCGAGGTGCAGGAAAATTTTCACATGATGAACCTTGCGTGCATACTTTTTCGTGCTAGAGAATAAGTACACAAGAGGCTTAAAGGAGGTGCAAATTATGTATTGTTCACAGTGCGGCTCTCCCATACAGGATGGCATGCATTTCTGCTCAGGCTGTGGCGCCCCACTCCAGGTCGCTGGCGGCATTAGTCAACAGCCCCCGCCGGGGCAGGCCGCGAGAGCTTCCCGCCGCCCTGGCAGAGGGCAAGACCCGTACCAGGACCAGATCAAGCAGCTCAAACTGCAAATCAAGCAACTGAAGTTGAATCTGAAACAGATCACTACCAAAATGGGCAATACGCGCTCGCAGTTCTATGAGACCGCCGCGTTCGTGCCACGTGGTTTCCTCAGGCACGGCTATAAAGAGATCGAAGACCTGCGTTTGCTCGGCCCGCAGCAGCAGAAACAGCAGTTGCAGCAACAAGTTATGCAGCTTGAGCAGCAACTTCTGGGCCTTCAACAGGCGCAGATGCAATGGAAGGGTCAGCAGGGATAGGCAAGAGGCCAGGCTCATTCAAGAGAACCTGGCCTCGCTCCATCCTCCGCCAGCTTCAGGCTGCTATTGTGTGACAAAGGTGCGCCCGATAGCCCTGGCGACCGCCTGCGACTGCGGCATTAATGCGTGGAACTGCTCGATAGTGAGCGATTGCGCGCCATCCTTCAGCGCGACATCGGGATTGGGGTGGACCTCCACGAGCAGGCCGTCGGTGCCGGCGGCTATCGAGGCCAGCGACATCGGGGCCACGAGGTCGCGGCGGCCGGTTCCCTGGCTGGGATCGGAGATGATCGGCAGGTGCGAGAGCCGTTTGATGAGCGGGACGGCGCTGATGTCCATTGTGTTGCGCGTGACCTTCTCGAAGGTGCGAATGCCGCGTTCGCAGAGCATCACATTGCGGTTGCCCTGCGCCAGAATGTATTCAGCCGCCAGCAGCCATTCCTCGATCGTAGCGGACATCCCGCGTTTGAGCATGACCGGTTTGGAGGTGCGCCCCACCTCGTCCAGCAGCATATAATTCTGCATATTGCGCGTCCCGATCTGCAAGATATCGGCGTATTCACTGACCATGGGCACATCGACGGGCGTCATCACCTCGGTAATCACCGCCATACCAAACTCCCTGGCGGCCTTCCCCAGCAGCTTTAGCCCCTCCTCGCCCATGCCACGGAAGCCATAGGGCGAGGTCGATGGTTTGAAGGCCCCGCCCCGCAGGATCACGGCGCCCTCGCTCCTGACAGCGCGTGCGGTGGTCATCAGTTGCTCCTCGCTCTCGACCGTGCAGGGTCCTGCCATCATGACCAGCTCCTGGGCGCCGATGTAGACGGCGCCCTTGGAGACGCAGGGAACGGCGATCTCGATGATCGTATCCTCAGGATGGAATTCGCGGCTGGCCAGCTTGTAGGGTTTGGAGACGCGCAGCACGCTCTCCACGCCTGGCAGGCCCTCCAGGGTCTCGCCCAGGTTAGGCGTGATCCCGCCAATACTGCCAGGGGTGCCAGTTGGACCAACGCCTCCCAGCACGCCGATGACCGTGCGCTCAAGGCCTTTGGAGGGGTGGCCGCTGAGCCCCTGATGTTCGAGGAACTTCAGAATGTAGTCAACAGTTTCGTCACTACTACCCGATTTCATAACGATAATCACAACGATGGCTCCTTTGTATTGCTAAAATTGTGCTTGCTGGCTCATCGTGGCCAGCCAACCGGCCTCTCGTGACGCCATCGTCATGATCGCCTGCTTGTAGACACTGCTGATTTGTGCGACCTCCCTCACGACGAGGGTGCGGTCTTAAATGTGGGGCGTAGCGTCACAGCCCCGTGAATGTAGATATGCTGGATCTCGGCGGCGCTGCGTGTGGTATTGACATGCAGCAGGATACGAATGCATTTCTTGAGACTCCCAGGAACGGGAATCTCGCGTGCGCATATCAAGGCGACCTCGTTCCAGCCAAGATGCCGGGCCGCCAGCGCCGGAAACTCCGCGTCCAGGTCGTCGGTAACTGTGAAGATACCACTGGCAACGTCCTCGCTGTGCAAGTCATTGCTGCGGATCAGCAATTGCAAAAGCTCCGAGGTGGCCGCGAGTATCTCTTCCCGCTCATTGCGCTCGACCGTGGTTGCTCCCCTGATGCCTCGACAGTCCATCGTTTCCCCTTTCACACTGGCCGACATTTTCTGCTCAGCCCTCTCTGAGAGATTTGTTGGCAGTGCTACTATTGTACGGGATGATGGCAACAGGGGTACAGCGGCCGCGCACATATGCACACATTACTCTGTTCCTGTCTCCTTTCCGCGCAAGCGTTGGATATAGTGTCTCACGGCCTCCACCTGCTCACCTCCGGTATGCTCGTCGATCAGGTTTACCAGGGCGCTGCCTACGACGGCGCCATCGGCGTAGCTGGTAACCTCGGCGATATGTTCGGGTGTCGAGAGGCCAAAGCCAACGACCAGGGGCAGGTGTTGCTCTTTCGTATAGTCACGAACACGTTCGACAAAGCTACGCAGGTGTGTCGGGAGTCCGCTGCGCGCGCCCGTGACACCGCTCAGGGAGACGCAGTAGATGAAGCTGCCGGGTCCGTTGGCGGCGATGCTGGCGATGTGGGCGATGCGCTCGTCGGAGGCGGTGGGTGGCACGAGAAAGATCAGGGCCAGCCCCTGTTGATAGGCGGCCTGTTGTAGAGGCTCGGCCTCTTCGGGTGGCAGGTCGGGGATAATCAAGCCGCAGACACCATGCGCCGCCGCATCCTGGCAGAAGCGTGCCAGTCCGTAGGCCACCACCGGGTTATAGTAGCCCATCAGTAACAGAGGCACGCTGGTGCGGGCCGCGACCTGGCGCGCTGTCTCCATGCAGCCCTGGATGGTCATGCCACCTTCGAGGGCTGCATGTCCGGCGTGCTGGACGGTCGCACCGTCGGCGAGCGGATCGCTGAAAGGCATACCCAGCTCCATGATATCGGCTCCCCCCTCGGCTGCCGCTACTATCAGTTCAACGCTCTGGGCCGCTGATGGATAGCCGCACATAAAGTAGGGCATGAGCGCGCCGCGCCCCTCGCGCTGCGCCTGCTCAAAGGCCCGCGTGATCCTGGTCGCGGGCGCACTGGAGGTATCTCTGGCGATGTCCTCGTTGGTTGTTTGCATAGCTATCGTTCCAATCTATGTGTGCAAAGACGACTCCATTACAGGGTGACATGCAGTTCCTGGGCGACAGTGAGCATATCTTTGTCGCCACGTCCTGAAAGGTTGAGCACAATCAGCGATCCCGGCGCAATCTGGCCCTGCTCGCCCATGTGCAGCAGGTAGCCGAGGGCGTGCGCTGGCTCCAGGGCCGGGATGATGCCCTCGCTCCGGCACAAGGCTTGCAGGCCTCGCAGCGCGCCCGCGTCGTCGATAGAGACATAGGTGGCGCGCGCTGTCTCCTTCAGGTAGCTGTGCTCTGGACCGACGCCAGGATAATCCAGCCCGGCCGAGACGCTATGGGTATTGAGTACCTGGCCATCCGCGTTCTGCAAGAGATAGCTGAAGGCTCCGTGCAGCACGCCGGGCCGTCCCGCCACCAGCGTTGCCGCGTGCTGCCCCTCCGTCAGAGCCGTGCCGCCGGCCTCTACGCCGAGGAGTTGCACCCCTGGCGCGTCGGCGAAGGGGTAGAAGATGCCAATAGCGTTGCTGCCGCCGCCCACGCAGGCCACCACGCTGTCCGGCAGGCGTCCCTCGCACGCGATGATCTGCTCGCGCGCCTCGATGCCGATGACCGACTGGAAATCGCGCACGATGCGTGGGTAGGGGTGTGGGCCGACGGCTGAGCCGATCAGGTAGAAGGTGGTCTCCACGTTGGTCACCCAGTCGCGGATGGCCTCGTTGATGGCGTCTTTGAGCGTGCGGCTCCCGCTGCTGACCGAGCGCACCTCGGCACCAAGCAGCTTCATGCGGAAGACATTGAGCGACTGCCGCTGGATGTCGTCTTCGCCCATATATACTATGCACTCCAGGCCGAGCATGGCGC
>JBDTHH010000147.1:0-3924 GCA_039937055.1 Ktedonobacteraceae bacterium
CGCAGCAGGCGATCCGCCGTCTTTTGTACAAACTGTACGAATTGCTGGTAGCCCCCATTGCCTCGCTCTTGCCAGAGGCCTCCGGCTATCTGACAATTGTGCCGTATGGCGCATTGCACAAATTGCCGTTTCATGCGCTATATAACGGCTCGCGGTTTCTGATCGAAGATTTCCAGGTCAATTACCTGCCGGCGAGCAGTATTCTCATGCATTTGGAGGCACGCCAGTCTGAACGTGTGCCAGAGACACAGGTGAGTGGCAGAGCGCCGTTAGTGTTCGGGTACTCGGGCGCCGGCCATTTACCGCATGCCCTTGAGGAGGCGAAAGCGCTCGCCGCCCTGTTGCACGGGCGCTGCTACCTTGAAGACGAGGCCACTATCGCGCGCCTGATCGAGGAGTCTCCTGCCAGCAGCATTATCCACCTGGCGACCCATGGCAAGAGCAGGCTGGATGCGCCCAATTTTTCATACGTGCGCCTGGCCGATGGCCAGCTTAACGCTATCGATGCCTTTAGCATGGATTTAAGTGCGTGCGAACTGGTGACCCTGAGCGGCTGCGAGACCGGGCTGGCGATGAGCGGCGGAGGCGATGAGCAGTTAGGGCTTGGCCGCGCATTTTTGGCCGCTGGAGCCGCCTCGCTGGTGATGAGCCTGTGGGCCGTAGAGGATAACGCCACCCATGAACTGATGCAACTGCTGTATCACCATCTTCTGCAAGGGGATAGCAAGGGGCAGGCGCTGCGCGCCGCGCAATGCGCTCTTTTGCGGCGGGAAGCGTCGGGCTATGCACACCCTTATTTCTGGGCCTCATTCCGGTTGGTGGGAGATGCGAGTCATCCACTCACAGTCTCGACGCGAAAAACCAACCTGTAAAAAACTGTTTTCTTAGCGTTCATAACCTCGGTACAACTTAAAGGTCCTATATATACAATACATTCTGTTATGGGTAAGACCGTGGAGGCCAAAATGCCAGAATCACAGGAGCAGATGGGCGTCCCCTGGTGGAACAAGATGATTATCTACTGGCTTCCGAACCAGGTATGCGTCTCGCTGCATTCGCCGATCTCATTGCCTGCCGAAACAGATGTGCAATCTCCTGCCCGGTTCAAAAATACCGTTGATAGCGTTATGCAATCCCTGAAGCTGGATACTCTGAATGAATTTCTCACCATGCGGGGCTTCAAACTGAAGCCCCTAAGTCCACAGGACGATCTTCCTTCCACGACTCGTTCCGCTCCGCAGATTGAACAGTCTGCCGCGCATCATCAGAGCCGTGGCTGGAGCTTCTTCGAGACGATCCAGACGGTGCTGGAGGAGACGCAGGGGTCGGCAAGTGCAGAGTTCGCTGTGTTCAGTCGCGAGCAGAGCATGGATGACGGGGGTATGCCCGCTAACCTCAATAGCATGCAGGGCAAGTTCCTGTTTCCCTCCCCATCTCACGGCACCATTGTGACGAGCATCTTCACTATCGAAGCCACCCCATCGGCGTATGCCATGCCCGGCATGTCCTCGATGGGTGGAATGGGATCTGGCACAGGTGGAGATAGTGAGTCCGCCGGAGATATGACGCGCCAGGTTGTTGACCTGATCAATAGCAACGTGGAGAAGCTCAGGCAAGATGCCCAGGTGCCGGTCATCTCTGCCATGCCGAACTGGCTCAACGGCGGCTCTCCCTATGGGTCCGGCGGCTGCGGCGCGCATGGCTGCCCTGTCGTCCCCGCCATTCCTGTCAAGCAGGCCCACGCGGAGTACCCGCTGCGGCTGCCGGATCTGCCGGCGGTCAACACGCTGAAGGGAGACGGTGTGACGGTGTTTGTGCTGGATACACTGCCGGATGTTGAGCAGATCAGGCAGGCGTCGCAGGCGGCGAACCCTAACAGCACGACCACAGGTAATCGCCTGCTGGAGCAGATCGTAGAGCAGATAGACCGGCCGGGCGATCCCTCGGTCAGGTTCCAACATTGGACCTTGCCGCCGATTATTGAGAATCCCGGCCCTGAGCAGCCAGTGACGGGGCGCGACATCTATGGCCGGCTGGTAGGTTTCGCGATGCCCGATCATGGCCTGTTCGTCGCCGGTATCGTGCGCGACCTCGCGCCCAACGCCACTATAGAGTGTATCCGCGTGCTCAATGACTACGCCATAGGCAACACGGCCATTGTGCTTTCGGCCCTCCAGTACATTCAGGCGCGTATGCTCTACGGCGACCTGCGCGAGCGCCAGGTGGTGATTAACCTGAGCCTGGTAACGACCCCCGCGCAGGAGGAACTGCCGCTGATCTGGTTCGGCGCCGGGAGTAACTGCGCCGCCGGCGATTTCGCGGATATGATGCGCCATGTAGAACTGGTGCGCGCCAGCCTGCATCGCGTGATCCAGAGCCTTACCTCGCTTGGCGCGGTGGTGGTAGCAGCGGCTGGCAACGACTCCAACGTCCACGCATGGAACGCGCCCGCGATGTACGGCATGAACATGGCGCCGCGCTGGGGTCCGCGCTATCCCGCCGCCTTCCCGGAGGTCATCTCGGTTGGGGCTGTGGACAGGCGCGGTGCTGCGGCACCCTATAGCAACTATCCGGCGCTGTTCCCCCAGCATAATGGCATCGCCGCCTACGGTGGCGGACTGCCAACCCCGCTGCCTCCAGCACCCGGAGAGTGCATGACGCACGCGAAGAACATCGATGGGATCGTCGGGGTGTACAGCGCTGCAAGCTACCCGGCGCTTTCAGGCGATGATTGCGAAAGTACCTATCCCGCCCCGCCCGACAGCCATGGTTGGGCGGCCTGGACCGGTACGTCATTCGCCACACCCATAGTCAGCGCCCTGGCGGCGCGCGTCCTGCAGCGTGTGCGCGCGAACGGCTTACCCCGCCAACTGTGGGCCGCCGAGGTGCAGCGCGCGATTACCACGACCGCTGGCCAGCAAGACATCCTGGGTCGCGCCCTCGCTATCCAGCTGGAGTACGATGCGAGCCTGCTGATGGTGCAGCAAGATGGCGCCGGAGAGGTGCAGGAGGGAGCGGTCGCGCAGGCCACTACTGTTTAAATGGATATGAGGTCGTGGGTCGTAGGGTATAGCGATGCCTCGACTCGTCTGCTCTGTAGCCAGCTACAGGGAGGGATGGGTCGAGGCATCTTCTTCCCATCCCAGCCACGTTGTCTTCTTCTCAAAGCTGGTGGGGACGCGTTCGAGCCTGGGGATGGCCGGGAAGCCGAGATAGAGGAAGGCCACGATATGCTCAGCCGGCGCAAGTCCAAGCCAGGCCTTGACCTGGGGATCGGAGGCGGCGTCGCCTGTGCGCCACATGGCGGCAAGCCCCAGCTCTTCAGCGGTCAACAGCATGTTTTCGACGGCCGCCGCCACGGCTTCAATGTTCTCAATGGCTAACACCTGCGGCTGTTCGGGCTGTTCCGCCGCGACCACAATCACGACGGGAGAGCGCAGCAGTTTTCCCCGCTCCTTGGCCACTATGGCCTGGGCCTTCGGGTTGCTGGTATCTTCCAGCCGGGCGCTCAGCGACCGGGCCATCACCTCGCCCAGTTCCGCGCGCGCCTGGCCCGCCAGCACAAAAAACTTCCAGGGTTCCACCTTATGATGGTTGGGGGCATGGGTGCCCGCCTCCAGCACACGCTCAATCTGCGTGCGCGCCGGTCGCTCTCCGGTCATCTTGCCGATGCTACGTCGCCGCTTGATGGTCTCGAATACACTCATATTGCTTTGTTACTCTTCTCTTTATCAGGGTGTTTAGCAGCCAGGGCTAATTCTTGCTCTCCTTCATAGCTTCAAGCAGGGTGCTCTGTGCCTCCTCGAAGGTCTGCGAAAGGCTGACCTTCAAGATGAATTGTTGAAGTTCCGCTGGTTCTGTTATCACAGATGCTGCACCTTGAGCTAGCCGCTGGAGCGTGGGAAAATGCTTTTCAACGAGTGC
>JBDTHH010000148.1:0-5324 GCA_039937055.1 Ktedonobacteraceae bacterium
GCGGCGGACGCGATAAATCGGGTCCCTACGTAGGTGGAGTGCTCCCTCGTGTGGGCGCTCTAATACATCTAGAGGGGAGGTAAAAGCGTGGCTACGCTTCGATCTCAAGTACAAAAACCACTCAAAACAACGGCTCGCCCGCATGGTGGGCGTGGATTGAACGGACCGCTGCTCTTCTGGGTTTTACTGGCTCCATCGCTGGTGCTGTTCGTTGGCATTATTTTTTATCCGCTCTTCAATACCATCCTCCTCTCATTTCAATCGCTCAACCTGGCGGACCCTTTGAGCAATACCTGGGTTGGACTGAAGAACTATGGCAAAGTGCTTTTTAACCCCATATGGGGTTTCTGGCCATCCGCCGGATTTAGCCTGCTGTTTAGTGTCGTATCTACGTTGATCGCCTTTGTGATTGGCTTTGCCATGGCGCTGCTCCTCAATCAACGCCTGCGCTTCCAAACGCTCTGGCGCGGCCTGGCGCTAATACCCTGGGTGATCCCCTATGTGGTTGTGGCCTATCTGTTCTTCTATATGTTCAACTCGCAATATGGCATCATCAACAACATCCTCAACTCTATCGACCTGCTGGGCTGGCGGCCTTTCCCTCAGCCGCTCGCCTGGTTCGGGGGCACGGGTCAGTTAGCCATCATCGCCACCATCTTTGCGGCCATCTGGAATAAGTTTCCGTTCTTTACGCTGATGTTGCTGGCAGGCTTGCAAACCCTGCGACAGGACCTGTTGGATGCCGCTACGGTGGATGGAGCCGGAGCCTGGGGCCGCTTCTGGCATGTAACGCTGCCCAGCTTGCGGGGGATTATTGTGATTGTCACAACGCTGCAATTTATCTGGAGCCTCAACGAGTTCGCGATTATCTGGGCCATGACCAATGGCGGACCCGGCAACGCCACGAATAATATGGTCATCAACATCTATCGCACCGGTTTCCTCAATCAGAACATTAGTATCGCTGCTACCATGGGTGTACTCTGGCTCCTGTTCTTGCTGGCGTTTGTCTATTTTTACATTCGTATCATGGAAGGGAGGGCCGGCACACAATGAGCAAGCAACTTCCAGAAGAGTCTGTGCTTCAGCAGGACGCGACAGGCATGCCCGCCGCTATACAGGACCTCGCGCAGG
Source organism: Ktedonobacteraceae bacterium (assembly GCA_039937055.1). GTDB lineage: Bacteria > Chloroflexota > Ktedonobacteria > Ktedonobacterales > Ktedonobacteraceae > JALYTT01. The sequence goes on from JBDTHH010000148.1 coordinate 1,135, forward strand.
TCACCACCAGTGAGGCCAACCGCCGCAACGATGCTGACTCGAAACGCCATCGCACCAGACACACGGCGATACGTCTCTTGCTCTACGTGGCGTTGTTTCTCCTGCTCATCTACGCCTTCTTTCCGACCTTCTGGCTGCTCTCCACATCGTTCAAGCCACAATTGGAGGCATTCCAGAATCCGCCCACCTGGTGGCCGCGCCAGATAACTTTCTATAGCTATCAGACTCTGCCCGCCGACCAGCAGGGCTTCGTGCAATACTTTAAGAACAGCCTGATCGTGAGCTTCTGCACGATGCTCCTGACGCTGCTGGCAGCGACCCCTGGCGGCTATGTGCTGTCGCGTTTTCATTTTCGCGGCGCGCGCGCTGTCTTGCTGGTGATCCTGGCTACGCAGATGTTCCCCTACGTGACCATCCTGATCTCGCTGTACACGCTGTTTCGCCAGTTGCATATGCTCAATACCTACCCCACGCTGGTGATCGCCTTCACCACATTCTCGTTGCCCTTCAGCATCTGGATGATCAAGGGCTTCTGCGATACATTGCCTATCGACCTGGAAGATGCCGGGCGCATCGATGGCTTGAGCCGCCTGGGTGTCCTGGCCCGCGTGGTCCTGCCGCTGATCATTCCAGGCGTCGTGGCGGTGGGCTTCTTCGCCTTCCTGAACTCGTGGAACGAGCTGCTTTATGCCCTGACCCTGACCAGCAGCCCCGATATGCGTACCATCCCCGCCGGTTTTGTGCTGACCTACATCGGCGAGTTCCAGGACCGCTGGCCCGACATGATGGCCGCCAGCGTCATCGTCTCTCTCCCCATCGTGGTCCTGTTTACGCTCTTCCAACGCCAGCTCGTAAGCGGCCTCACAGCAGGTGCTGTCAAGGGATAAGGGAACCGCCAGATTTTCGCCGGCACGCCCCTGTCGAACGCGCGATTCATCTTCCCGAGAAGCGATATCCAGGACCCACCGCCGCAGTGATGATCTAGTGGATGGGTTTATTAGATGCGATTGTCCTGGTTTCATGGTGGTTAAAATAGACATTTTCTCGACAATGTGCTGTAGATAGGTTAGACTATCTGTAAGAAGAGAAAAATGCTGTATTTATTAGTGAAAGGAACGGAGTCACCATGCCGCAATGGGATACGGCTTCCCGTTCACTCATCGAGGCGAGCCAGTTGGCCCGCTTGCAGTTGGGCCTGACGCGCATTCTTCCTCGTAATCGTTTTTATGAGCAGAAGCTGCTCAGTGGCGATAGAACGGTGACGATCACGAGATTATCTGACCTGGCACATTTACCCTTCACCATGAAGCGCGAGCTGGCATCTTCTCAGGAGATGTACCCGCCGTTTGGGACCAACCTGACCTATCCGGTCAGCGACTATATTCGCCTCCACCAGACCTCTGGCACGACCGGGCAGCCTCTGAAGGTGCTTGATACACCAGAGAGTTGGGACTGGTGGGCCGATTGCTGGCGCACTGTCTACCGGGCGGCAGGCGTCGGTCGCGATGATGTGGTCTTTCTGGCTTTCGGCTTCGGCCCGTTTATTGGCTTCTGGTCTGCGTATGAGGGTGCCAAGCTCCTGGGCGCGCTCACTATTCCGGGTGGAGGTATGGACTCTCTGCAGCGCCTGCGCCTCATCCAGGAGTCTGGCGCTACCGTGCTGGTATGTACTCCTAGCTATGCGTTACGCCTGGCTGAAGTGGCGCAAGAGCATGGTATAGATGTAGGCACGTTCAATGTGCGCGTGACCATCCACGCGGGGGAGCCAGGTGCCTCGATTCCAGCGACGCGCGCGCGTATCGAGGAGGCCTGGGACGCCAGGACCTATGACCATGCCGGTTTGACGGAGATGGGCGCCTATGGTTTTGCCTGCGAACTACAGCAGGGGGTGCATGTCAACGAGGGAGAGTTCATCGCGGAGATCCTGGACCCGCAGACGGGTCAACCGCTCGAAGAGGGGCAGACGGGCGAACTGGTGCTGACCAATCTTGGCCGCTGGGGCTATCCTGCCATTCGCTATCGTACCGGCGACCTTGTGCGCCACGGCGGCTACAACTGTGGCTGCGGGCGGGCTTTTCTGATGCTGCCGGGTGGCATTCTGGGCCGGATCGATGATATGCTTGTCGTACGCGGGGTCAACCTCTATCCTTCGGCTCTGGCCGAGGTGCTGCATCGTTTCCCAGAGGTGGCCGAATATAAGATTATCGTAACCCGCTCTGGTCCACTGGACGAGGTGGCCTTGCAGGTCGAATGTCCCCCCAGCCTGGTCCCCCAGATTCAGGAGGAGTTGCATACCTCGTTCAGCCTGCGCATCCCTGTTGAGGCTGTGGAGCCGGGCAAACTCCCGCGCTTCGAGTTGAAGGCTAAGCGCGTGGAGGACCGCAGAAGTAGGAGCTAGTGGCCTGACAAGCTGAATGACAGACGATCCGCTTGAAGCTCCGCGGTCCATTTTTTATGGCAACGGATGGCATCCAGACGGGTGGCATCCAATGGGTGTCGTACCAGAGATGAGGATGGGGAGGATAAGCAGTATCAGGAGCAACAGTAGTATGCTGATTAAGAAGAGTGTGCTCCGAGGGTGGCCGAAATTCAAGGTCCACCCGAGGCCGTAGCGCTTTGGGACAAACAGAGCTGGATCGTCGGGATTGTTGTAAAGAAAGCCGCCAGGCCAGTACCGATCATCATCACGGAAAATAGTGGAAGTCGGCCAGCGATCAGGACGTGTACTCGCTTTTGTGCGGGAACGCTGAGGATGCCAGAACAGGACGAGGACGAGGACAATCAGGAGTCCGCTCATCAGCGAGAGAAAGAGCCACATGTTCATAGATGTTCCTCCTTTAAGGTAGAGCGACATTGAGAGGAAAACGTTTCACTCCATAGGAAACGCATACCTCCGGCCATTCCCAAATTACGACGAAGTTCAGCGCGTGTCAATCGCCTCCTGGTCAGGCCGGAACCGTGTATGTCTTTTGGGAGCAGACTGTGGCTTTTAAGTGCGTGCTGCTCGTCTATGGAGGGAACTACAGATAGCTATAACGCGATTGTTTCTGGCACTCCGTTTCTGGATGATCCGGCTCTGGTGTGGGGACGCGGCGCGCGGTGGTACGGCGCTCTACCAGCACGGCTAGCAGGTAGCAGAGAGCTGCCAGGGCCGCGATATAGAAGCTGGCGGGCCAGCGGCTGATGAAGGCCAGGCGCAGTCCGCCCCAGGTGATCGCCAGGCTGAGCGTGACGGAGATGATCATGGCGGTGAGCGGGCGCCTCGTGAGGCGCTCGGCGCTGGCGGCGGGCGCGATGAGCAGCGCGAAGACCAGCAGCACGCCTACGATCTGTGCCGCCTCCGAGATGGTGATGGCCAGCAGGAGCATGAAGGTGATAGAGAGCAGGCCGACCGGGACACCGCGTGCCTGAGCCACCTCTGGATCGACGGAGGCGAACAGTAGCGGGCGGAAGATCAGGGCTACCAGCAGCAAGATGCCTATACCGCAGAACAGCATAATCAGCACATCGCCGGGGGAGACGCTGAGGATAGAGCCAAAGAGCACGTTCACGGTCTCGCTGGCGTACTGCGTGTAGAGGCTCAGGAAGAGCACGCCGAGTCCGAGGGCGAACGAGAGCAGCATGCCGATCTCCACGTCGCGCCCGCGCACCCGCTGGCCCAGAGCGCCCATACCCAGCGCCGCCAGCAGGGTGAAGGCAAGCATGCCCAGTAGCGAGCTGAAGCCCAGCACAGCGGCGCCTGTCGCGCCCGCGAAACCGATGTGCGAGAGCGCGTGGCTCGCGAATGCCTGGGCGCGCAGAACCACGAAGTAGCCGACGACCGCCGCCACGATGGCCACGATGGTCCCAGCCAGGTAGGCGCTCTGCACAATATCCAGTTGCCATAATCCGCTCATACGCTCTCTCCTCTTAACTAGCGCGAAGTCAGTTCCTCTGTTTGCCCGGCTGACCGGAGTTCTGCCGCGTCTCTCTCGTCGGCCTGAGCGCTATAGATAGCGCTGGGCAACTCTGGCGCTGCGCGCCTGCCTATCCACAATGGCGATAGCAGGCGTACCGGCAGATAGATGCCAAAGGAAAGGGTAGCGATACAGAAGCTAGGGGGCCAGCCCATAAAGATCGCAAGCGTAATTCCCAGGTTGGTGTACAGCAGCCCCAGCAGAACGGCCAGCACCAGCGCACTCGTGGGATGC
>JBDTHH010000149.1:0-8790 GCA_039937055.1 Ktedonobacteraceae bacterium
CAAGCCCGTGCTACAGGGATGATCATCCCTGTAGCACGGGCTTGTAAACGGCGCCCCTACCTCATATGCCGCTTATTCCCCAGGCGAGCTTATATCAAAAACCGAAGCGTCTATTTAAAGAGATTCGGCACATTTAACGTGTAGAAATCGGCCTCAAGATACTCCAGCAGCAGGGCGAAGTTCAAGATATCCACGTCGTTCGCCAATGTGGCGGAGGGATCTTTGCCACCATTCAGGCTGACGATAAATGGAGAGACGGCCTTAACGATGTCGGACTGGGAGATGGGTTTATCGAACGGCCCGTTTGCACTGATAGGCTTATTCAATAACACATCCAGGAAACCGGCATGACGCGCCTCAATGGTCAGGATCGAGCCGGCTGCGGCCAGATAGGCCTTGTTGGAGATCGCCGGAGCCGCCATCAGGTAGGCGCCAACGCCAGTGTTCTCTAGCACTTGCGAGAGGCCGGCGAAGGCGGTGATATCGGCTTGCTGCAAGCCCTTGAAGGTTGGCTTCGGGCGCGGTTTAGCCCCGGCCTTGGTGAGGGCGCCTTTCAAGAACTCGACGTGCGCCGTCTCATCGTTCATGATCTCCATGAAGGCTGTCTTACTGTCGGCGATAGATTGCAGCGATAATGTCGAGGTGCTTGTCGTTTGGGTTGGCGCGCTGCTCGTGCTGCCTGCTGCCGGTGTGCTGCCAGAGCCGCTGCCGGTGTTGGTTGACCCGCCACAGGCCGCCAGCAGAACCAGTGGCGCGGCGACAACCGTGCCCATGAGCGGACCTCGCAGAAATGATCTGCGTGATGTTGTCTCTGGAACCAGGTCCTCTTTCTGAGCAGGAGCTATCTCGTCAGGGTGTGTTGTGGCTGGCATAATTTTGGGTGTCATACAATCCTTCTTTCCGATAGTGCGTATGTCGCAGTAAACATCTTTCGGCCGCCCAGCATCTTTCCCCTCCCAGCACGCGTTACGGAAAGCGCCGCCTCGATAGCTTGAGAGCTGGCTGAGCGCGGCATGCAGCGAGGCAACGTCCATGAAGCTGCCTCGTATAACCATAGTATAAGGATTGATTCAAATGAGTCTGGAGTATGACTATTTATCACAGACCGCTTCTTTGAGCGTATCAATTTGCAGTGCCTCATATTGTTCTTGTTGGGAGACACGCCTATATCCGATCTTTGTAAGCCCTTCTGTTTGTCTCAGGTTTTCCGTCAACTGCTTGACCTTTTGAGAATTTGATTATGAGATGGCTTTTGAGATTTGTTAAGGGGAAGTGGCGTGCTTGTGGAGGTGGTGCGCCACGATGCCAGGAAAGCAGAACAGTGTGTCGCATTAAACGGACGATTTCGAGACTCAGAAAACGGCCGATTGTGAGATGGATCAGCGGCGCAAAAGAAAGAGCCTCCACAGAAATGGAGACTCTTGTTGGAATTCACCAACGGTATCAACTCTCAGGATGATGTCTACTGATCGCCTACCCAATGCCACCGAGGCACTTCGTGCAGCGGATAGAGGTCTTCATCGCGCTCAGCATGCGAGTTGTGCATCGCCACACGTGAGCCAAACTCGACATGCTCGCGAACCGCCTCCCGGAAAGGCTCGTCGTCAGGTATGCCTACCGTATCGAGAGCGGCCATGTACAACTCGACGAAGCGTTGCCGCTGGGCTTCGGTAATCTTGAGACCACGGTGGACGGCGATCAGATGGTCAAAGCCGAGTTCGCTGGTAAAGCGCTCGGGTCCTCCAAAGGATTCGGCGGTAAAGGCGGTTAAATGGTCAACATGCTGGGGTTGTCCTGTGCCGAAGAGCGGTTGAAGGAAAGGATCTTTGAGTACGCTCGTATAGAACGCCTCCTCCAAGCGGTGAAGGGCCTCGAGGCCGCCAGCGTGTTCGAAAAGGGTGGTCATTGTCGGTCCTCCTTTTATCCTGTTCTACAATCCTGCATCCATGCGAGAGTGCTTTGGCTCCATCTCTTAGTCTAGCAGACACAGGGATCAGGTGTCTTTCAAGATCCGGGGCAGGCTTTCAAGATCCGGGGTGCCACTGTGCCCGATACGCCTGTGGGGTCACTCCCTGTGTCCGCCGAAACGTGGTCGTGAAATGGCTCTGGCTAGAGAAGCCTAAGACAAGAGCAATCTCGCTGATCGGCAGGTCTGTCTCGCAGAGCAACGAGCAGGCTTGCTCGACGCGTCTTGTGATCACGTAGGCATAGGGCGAGATGCCCGTCGTCGCGCGGAACTGGCGTGCAAAGGTATCGATGGGGAGCGCGAGGAGTCCGGCGAGATCAGCAAGCGAGATGTCCGCGCCGAGATGGGCCTCGATATACTCCTGCACATAGGAGAGCGCCTTCCGAGGGAGAAAACCACGCCCGACGCTCTGTGACGCTGCGGGTCGCGGATCCGCAAGGCGAAGGAGCATGAGCGCCGCCAGGTGCTCGACGTAGGCAGCCCCTGGTGTTCGGCCAGCTACCACCTCTTTGCTGAGGGACGCCAGCAGCGTGCTGACCACGTCGTCGTTCCCATTGACCATGGCGCGATCAGGCAACAGCGCATCACCCCCGGAAAGACGCTCTTGAAGCGCCGGAGCGACCCAGATCCCAGAAAACACGAGATCAGCGCTTCGATAGCGGCACTCCCGCTCGACGAGCGCGGGAATGAACGTGAGAGTGCCAGGTTGGTCGTGACCATCATACACGGCTCTCCCCTCAAGACGCACCTGCGTTCGAGCCGTTCCCCCGCTTTCGGTCAGCACAATCCGATGATGGGTCCGTCGTGAGGGGCCAGGCTCCACTTCCTCACCACTCCAGTGTCGATGTTCGAACAGGATACTGCCGTCCATCCAGGACACCGTATGCATCAGTTTTCCCGGCCCTCCCGGAGGGCGGAACTGACCCTGTGCGAAAGATCTGTCTGACATAAGACGCTCCCTTGCATGCTCCTCGCCCTTTTTGTCGCGTATCTGTTTTTCTCAAGAAACGAACGTATTTGAGATAACTCATCCTTGCCTGAGATTATCCTCTATCATAAATATCTCGTATTTTTCCAGCCCTGCATCCTTGCGGCGATTGGCTTCGTCAGCAATCCATAGTTCGCTAAGATGCAAAAAGCGACTGGGTAGTTTATGCGAACACACTTGATACGGGAAACGCATTGAGGATACCTCAGCATTCCGCCGGGACGCGATACAGCTTTTCTCCCGCGTGCGGCACATAGAGTAGTCCCTCGTCCTCGCGATCCTCCCACGCGCGCGGGTCGATGCTGCGCGGGTCCAGGTAGCCCAGGTTGATGCGGCGGCAGCGCTCTTCGGGGATGCCGGTCGCTAAGGTCACGTGGATGCGCGGCGTCTCGGTGTTGGTTTCGGCATCGTAGGTGCCGCCGCCTTTGACGTGGGTGCTGTGGGCCTTGATGGTTCCGGGTATATCCTGGAAGCGTGTGGGCTGCTTGAGGAAGTAGTCGCGCACATGGTAGCCGACCTCGTCGATGAGGCGGCCGTGAGTGTAGGAGACCTCGGTCAGGTGGGGGGCGTAGATAATCACCTCGCCGCCATCGGCGACCGCGGGCTCGGTTTTGTACATGGCCTTGGCGGCCGTCCACAGGTCGTCGTAGATCTCCGCCGGAGCGGCCAGGACGCGTTGGAAGGTGTGTGGCTTGGTGATGATATTGAGGCTGGCGGAGAGATCGGCGGCGGCGTTGAAGGCCTCTACGCAGGTGCCGGTGTAGAGACCGTGCAGTGCGGAACCCTGCAACACCAGGCAGATCGAGAGCAGCGGGCGCGGCACACACTCCGCCGCCCGGTGGATCACGCGGCGAATGGGTGTATCTTTCACGCCGATGGTGTGCATGCTGGTGACGAGCGCGCCCAGCCAGTGGGTGAAGTTAATGATCTCCGGCCCGGCAATGCCGGGGAAGAGATATTTCGCGCCGCCTGAGAAGCCGGCCACCTCGTGTGGGAAGACGGGTCCGCAGATAATCAGGTGGTTGTACTCGAAGATCAGGCGGTTGAGCACAATGGGTACATCCTCCGCCAGCAGGCCAGCGGTCAACTGGCTGGCTTCAGCACGCGGGATGGTGCCGATGTGCCGCAGCCAGGAGGGCTGGTCCCAGTGATGGTTGAAGATCTGGACTTTGGGATAGCGCTCCGCGCGTTCCGTCGCCGGGACCCCCACGAGCCGGTCAATGGCCTCCTCCTCCATAGGCTGGTGCGTTCCCAGGGCGATCAGGAAGTCCAGTTGTGCCACTCGTGATCCCAGGCGTTCATAGAGGAGACGGAAGAGTAGCGGGATGGGCGCGGTACGTGTGCCATCGGGGATCAGCACCAGGACGCGCTTGCCATCCAGGGGCAGCGGGTCGAGCGTGCGCAGCAGCAGTTGCTGGACATCGTGTTCAGTGAGGATTTTGTCGGGCGTGCCCTGTCCTATCAGCATGCTCTCTTCTCCTATCTGTTAGACGCCACCGAAGGCCGCGAAGCCGCCATCGACCGGCACGACGATACCCGTCACGAAGGCCGAGGCGGGGCTGACCAGCCACAGGAGCGTGCCGAGCAGGTCTTCGGCTTCTCCCAGGCGCGCCATAGGGGTGTGGGCTATGATCGTTTGCCCGCGCGGCGTCATGCCCCCACTCTGGGCGTCGGTGAGCAAGAAGCGATTTTGTTCGGTCAGAAAAAAGCCGGGCGCAATGGCGTTGACGCGTATCGCAGGGCTATACTCCTGCGCCATGTGAACGGCGAGCCATTGCGTGAAGTTGACCAGCGCGCCCTTGGCCGCGCTGTAGGCCGGGACGCGTGTCAGGGGCCGTAGCGCACTCATAGATGCGATGTTCACGATGCAGCCGTTGCCACGCTGCGCCATGCCGCGCCCGAATACCTGGCAGCACTGCACGGTCCCCAGGAAATTCACATCGAAGACCGCGCTGACGGCCTGGATATCGAGGTCGAAGAAGGAGGCATCGTCGCTTGTTGTAGCGCGGGGATGGTTGCCGCCCGCGCCGTTCACCAGGATATCGACAGGGCCAAAGGTCGCCTCTGCCTCCTGGGCCGCCCGTTCAACGGCGGCGCGGTCCAGCACATCGCAAGCAATGCCCAGCGCATCACCGCCAGCGGCGCGAATGGCCTCGACGACCGGGCTGGACGCGTCAGCGTGCCGGCTGACTATGACGACCTTCGCGCCCATGTGTGCCAGGTAAGCCGCCATAGCGCTCCCCAGTGCGCCGCTGCCACCGGTAATCACGGCAGTCTGGCCGTGTATATCGAACAATGTGTGTGTCTCCATCTTAAGCCTCTAAAGTATAAGATCTCTATTGCTGTTAGAATGTGACAATCAAAAAGCGCTTCTTAGCCCCCAAATGGCTTGAGATGGCGGTAAAAATGTTGCTCCAGGGTCTCATAATACATGTCCTCGTGCGCCTGAAGCCTGGCGATGATTGCGGGCCCGAAACTGCTCAGGACCGAGCCGAAGGTGACGTGGAGTATCTGGCGCGCGTTGTTGTCATCCAGCAGTCCTACAAGAGATGTATCTGGCAGGCTGGAGAGCGTGGGCACGTGGCTGACTTCGGCCGAGACGTGATACGAGGCGCGATCGTGGGCGTAGTGTTCACAGGCGCAGGCCACGATCTCGCGGAACAGGGCCGGGCGCACGCGTGCGATGACCCGCAGGGCCTCAACGTAGCTGGTGCCGGCAGTCTTCAGGTGAACCAGCCCTCCGGTGGCGGCAACGATCAGCGGGTAGACCTTAAACTTGTCGGAGCCGGAGTGCAGGCTCAGCTTGTAGGGTCCCAGGGCGCGCGCGATGGCCGCGTGTCCGTTCAGGTTGGCTTGCAGTTCGTGCAGGTTGCCGATGTACTCGACACCCTTTTCAAAGCGCCCGACGTAGCGCGGCGCCAGGCTCACCCACTGCACACCCAGGCGCCTGAGTTCGCTGGCGATGTAGATATGCTCCGCGTGCGAGGTAGGGGTCTCTGTTTCATCGACGGAGATTTCCAGCTCGAAGGGCACATCCTTGGCAGCCAGGTAGCGGTACATCGAAACGATATGGGCCACAGCTTTCCCATACTTGGCGGCCGCCAGCCAGATATCTTGCTCGCTGAGAGGCATGCTGGGGGTGTGCAGGTTGGGCTGACGCCTGGTATAGCGCCGCTGAAGCTCGGCCGGGGAACTCTCCAGTTCTTGCCAGGGCAGGCTCTCCACCTTCTGACGCACAGTCGCGGGATCGTCGGAGGCGCTCTTGCTGTCCACGTAGGCGCCGGGATCGATGGTATAGAAGGTATAGCCGGCGGCGACGCAGGCATCGATGTCCGCGAAGGACTTGAGGTGATCGGCATCGGCCCCCACTGTGCCGCGCCACCCGGCCTGGAAGGCGCCCCAGGTGGCATCGTTGAGCACATCGACGGGACTTCTGCCCGTGCGCTGCATCTCGCGTATGGACTGCTGCGCGAAGATCGGTGTGATCATGTGCAGCCGTGCCTCGCGCTGCGCGTGGCGCAGGGCCTGCACATGTCCGGGCGTTGCCAATCCCAGGCGGTCTCCAAAACCCGCCGATGTCTCCAGGCCGATCAGCCGTGGCTGGAGCCAGGTGAGGGCGCTGCGTAGCGCGTACGCGTTGGCGTGGCTGACCGGACAGCGTTTGAGTATATAGCCAGCCCTGAACTCCTGTGCCCCACCCTCAAAGTGGTCCAGCAACGGGTTCTCCGCGCGAGTCAGAATTGCCAATTGTTTGACGGGGCCGGAACTGCCGAGCCAGAGGGCCGCGCCCTCGTGAATGACAAAAGAGTCCTTGTAGATGGCTGTACTGAAATATCCCTGAAGTTCCCCCAGAGAAAAAGGGAATACATCGCCCATAAATCAACCTCTCCCGCTTTCTGAGTTTAAAAGTACTATAACACAGATACACGAAAAAAGAGAATAGGCTCTATCTTCCTCGGTAAAAATGGGACCCTTGACAAAACCGAGATCTGTCAAGTACACTTAGTAAAACGTTTTACTAAAACGTTTTACCACAGCACAGGAATGGAGCAAATGCGGCGAAGAAGCACGACCATTCGAGATGTCGCGGAGCGTGTCGGGGTATCCGTCAGCACCGTCTCGCATGTCTTGAATGGCAACGACCAGCATGTCGGCTCGGCTGTACGCAAGCGTGTCATGGACGTGGTAGAGGAACTGAACTACCGGCCCAACGCCATTGCGCGCAGCATGGTCAAGCGGCAGACCGCCACCGTGGGTTTAATCATCACGGAGGTAGCCAACCCGCTCTTTGTGCCGGTTGTTGAGGGGGTTGAGGAGGTATTGCGCGGCCAGGGCTATCACATTGTGCTGGCCAGTGCGCCGGATGTGGAGAGCGAAGTGGAGGCTATAGAGACGCTGCGAGCGCAACAGGTGGATGGGTTTATTTTTATGTCATTGTCCTTCTGGTATCCCAGCGACCATCTAGCGCGTTTGCAGGAGGACGGCGTCCCTTTTGTCGTCATCAACCGGCCCATCTCGACTTCGGAGCAGACGGGCAGCGAGATCAACCAGGTGCAACTGGATGACTGGGGCGCAGGCTATTCGGCCACCCGCCATCTGCTGGATCTTGGTCATACGCGCGTCGGCACCGTCAGCGGCCCGATAGATGGCGAGCCTGCACGACGCAGCGCCATCGAGCGACACCGGGGCTGGCAAGAGGCGCTCCAGGAGCGTGGTTTAAGCGCGCGACCCGAATGGGTCGTTGTCGGGGATTACACATATGAAGGGGGGTATCAAGCCATCAGGCAAATATTGGCACGGGTAGAGGAAAGCGGTGTGGCCTGTCCTACGGCGCTCTTTGTGGCGAGCGATGTCATGGCCATGGCCGCGCTAAAGGCGCTGCACCAGGCCGGGAAGCGGGTTCCGCAGGACATAGCGATTGTCACTACGGGCGACCCGCCATTCGCGACCTACACTATTCCCTCTCTGACCACTCTCTCGCACCCGGTGCCTGAAGCGGGGCGCCTGGCCGCCCGTATCCTACTCGATTGGTTCAAAGAAGGTAAGCCTGCTCACGCGCAGAACGTCACGCTCAGTTTCACTTTGAAAGTGCGCGAGTCGTGTGGAGCGCTGGCGTAAGCTTTTCCCAGGGTACCTTTTCCGTAAGGGCGAGATTGGCCTCGCCCATGTGTGCAAACAAGGAGGCACAGTATGTTAAAGACACGGACGTTGTCCCGGTACCTGGCCCAGGGACTGGTGTCCCTCCTACTCATCCTGCTCGTCGCGGCCTGCGGCGGCACGACTGGTCCCAATGGGACTGGCGGTCCTACGAAGATTACCATCCAGGTGCTTGATGGCGGCGGTGTTCTCAATGTTCTCAAAGCTGTCCTGGAGAACTACAAGACCAGCCATCCCAACACGGTCGTCGATATTAAATATGTGACGACGACGGCCCCGGTGATCCCTGGCAAGATCCAGGCGCAGATCAGCGCGGGCAAGCAGGATTTCTCCCTTATTCTTGCCGGCTATGATGTGGTAGCTGCTGGCATCAAAAATGGGTTTCTTGAGCAACTTACCCCGGCTCACTCTGACAAATTTCCTAATCTTAACGATAACTACCAGGGACCTGCTCAGCAGTATGCCGGCCTGGCGCAGGGCTACGCGCTGCCGATTGCCTACACACCCAGTGGTCCGCTCTTCGAGTATGATCCCAGCAAGGTACCCAATCCTCCCCAGACCATCGACCAGTTGCGCACCTGGATCAAGGCGCATCCGGGCAAGTTCGAGTACGCTCGCCCGCGCAACTCCGGTCCTGGCCGCACGATGTTGATGGGACTGCCCTACCTGCTCAAAGACA
>JBDTHH010000150.1:0-6786 GCA_039937055.1 Ktedonobacteraceae bacterium
CCGACCCATAGAATACCGTCACGAAAATAGCGGCGTATATCCTGATCATGCGCCAGGGAGAGCGCTAAAGCGGTCTTGCCCACGCCAGGTACACCACCCAGAGCTGCCAGCGCCGAACCTCCCCCACTGGCTAAGCGCTGCTTGAGTTGATATAATAGAGCATCACGTCCGCTCAACCTTGCAACCTCGGCAGGGAGAGAGGGCATAGCAGGATCAAGGAGCAATTGGGGTGCAGCAGATATGAGAGTGTGTCCACTACCGTTAATGGCTATAGGAAGGCTAATGTCGTGATAGGCATACTCGCTGGCGGACTCTTCTTGCAGCAGGCCGAGTTCTTCCGCGTTCCTGGCAAAAAGTTCACAGAGCTTCTCACGAAAATGCGGGGCAGGAAATGCATGTCCGCACTCCCAGCGACTGACCGTCGCCGGATTTGTCCCCAGAGCCTCAGCCACTCTGGCCTGGGACCAGCCACGCAATTCACGCTCATGGCGCAATCGCTGATTCGGCTTCATGCTGTATACTCCTCCTTGATGCTGACATCCTCTATAGCTTCTCTGTTGTCACCAGAAGGATCAACGCTTTTCAACAAACGCTCTGTTGAGGAACACTGCTTGTACGGGATCGTCATCTACTCGTCATCCACTCGTCATTGTACCAGATAGGGTTTCTCTGGCATACTGTCAAAAGTCACAGTGTCGTATACTATCATCCAGGAGGAAAACAGCATGTCCCTTGACACATCCTTGGAGAGTGCAACTCTCGCCCAATTGCAGCAGACTCCTATTGATAACGTCATGCAGATCATCGACGATGGGCTGGTGCATCTACCAACGTATCGTGAACTGTATTATCGCTGGGAGCGCCAGCAGTGGCAATCGCAGGAGATCGATTTCAGCGCCGACCGCCAGCAGTGGGAGCAGATGAGCCAGGAGGAGCGCGACGGAAATATCGGCAGCTTCGCCGGCTTCTTCGTAGGTGAGGCCTGCGTCACCGATACGCTGGCGCCCTATGTCACGGCCATGCCGGACGAGGAGATGCGCATCTTCCTCACCACGCAACTGGTCGATGAGGCCCGCCACACCGTCTTCTTCGAGCGCTTTTTCACCGAGGCGCTCAGCTTTAACCACGGCAGCCTGACGGACACGTTGAAGTTCCTACAACCGCAGATGGGTCAACCGTTCCAGAGCCTGCTGGTCGATGGGCTTACGGATGTCGCGGAGCGCATTCGCCAGGAGCCAGGGCGTTTGTCGCACCTCGTCGAGGGTGTCACGCTCTACCATATCATGGTCGAGGCCACCGTGGCGCTCAGTAGCCAGCACACCATGCTGACCTACAGCCGCCAGTTTAATACCTTCCCCGCCTTCCGCGCGGGCTTCACCGCCGTCGCGCGCGACGAATCGCGGCATGTGATCTTCGGCGTCAAGTTCTTGCGCGACATGATCCAGCGTGATGCGGCCAACGCGCAGGTGGTAGCCGATGTGATCACGAAATATGGTCCGGTGGCCATGGATATTCTCAAGACACCCGATGAAGCGGTTCCGCTCGTGCTGGCTATGGGTCAGGACCCCTGGTCTACCGCGCGCTACGCGGGTGTGTCGCTAGGCAAGAAGCTCAAGGTGATTGGCCTGAATATGAACCTGGACTGGCTGGCGGTCCCGCCGCCGCCCGCTTAAAAACCTGAAAAGCCGCCGTTCTGTTCTATCTTACATTAAGGAGGAAACAGCCTGATGAGAGAAGCTGTCATCGTATCAACCGCGCGTACCCCTATCGGCAAGGCGTTTCGTGGTGCGTTCAACAAGACACACGGCGCCACGCTGGGCGGCCACGTGATCCAGCACGCCGTTGAGCGGGCAGGCGTTGATCCTGCCGAGGTCGAAGATGTGATCATGGGCTGCGCGCTGCCTGAAGGCGCCACCGGCGGCAATATCGCCAGGCAGGCCGCGCTGCGTGCAGGCCTGCCTGTTTCGGTTGCCGGGGCCACCGTCAATCGCTTCTGCAGTTCGGGCCTGCAAGCCATCAGCATCGCCGCGCAGCGCGTGATGGTTGACCAGGTGCCCGTCCTTGTGGCCGGTGGCCTCGAATCGGTCAGCCTGGTGCAGCCAACATTGAACGCCAGCGGCGGCCGCGAGCCGTGGCTGGCGGAACATGTGCCGCACCTGGGGATGCTCATGAACGACACCGCCGAGGTGGTGGCCAGGCGCTACCACATCAGCCGCGAGACGCAGGACGAGTATTCCCTCATCAGCCAGCAGCGCACGGCCGAGGCCCAGCGCGCGGGCCGCTTCAATGACGAGATCGTCCCGCTGACCACTATCAAAGCGGTGGTCGACAAGGCCAGTGGCGCCACGCACGACGAGGAGGTCACCCTGACCAGGGACGAGGGCAATCGTCCCGATACCACGCTTGAGGGTCTGCGGGCGCTCAAACCCATCAAAGAGGGCTACAGCATCACCGCCGGCAACGCCAGCCAGCTCTCGGACGGCGCCTCTGCCTGCGTTGTGATGGATAGCCAGCTCGCCGAACGGCGCAACATCCAGCCGCTGGGCATCTATCGCGGCCTGGCTATCTCAGGGCTGGAGCCTGATGAGATGGGCATTGGCCCGGTGCTGGCCGTTCCCAGACTGCTCCAACGCTTCGGACTGCGCGTCGACGATATCGACCTGTGGGAGCTGAACGAAGCCTATGCCTGCCAGGCCGTCTACTGCCGCGACGTGCTGGGCATCCCCATGGAACGCTTCAACGTCGATGGCGGCGCGATCTCCATCGGGCACCCCTATGGGATGACGGGCGCGCGCCAAGTTGGCCACATCCTCATCGAAGGCAAGCGGCGCAAGGCGAAATACGTCGTCGTCACCATGTGCGTGGGCGGCGGCATGGGAGCGGCCGGACTGTTTGAGGTCGTCTAAGCAGATTGCGTCTGTGTATAGCCCCTCGCATTGCAAGGATGCAAGGATCTCGACCCAGGGGAATGTGTCCCTGGGTCGAGGTGGTTAGGCAGGAGATCATGAACCCGAACGACGAACAAAAGCAGCAGCTCATTTTCGTTCCTTCGTTAGAGGAAGGGCCTACCTATCGCGTCTTGTCGGACTTGATGAGCTTTCCATTGGGGAGTACCCAGACAGAAGGAACATTCCTGCTCTGCTTTAATCAGGTTCCCCCTCAGGGAGAGGTAGCCATGCACCGGCAGACAGCAAAGGAAACGTTTATCGTGTGGGAGGGAGAAATCGAGTTTAGCACCCTTTCTAACGGCGCGATAACGCGCTTCAGGGCACCGCGAGGAGCAATCGTCCATGTTCCTGAAGGCGTGGCTCACGCCTACCGCAACGTGTCTGAGATTCCAGCATCCATGCTGGTACTATTTATGCCGGCAGGACAGACCGAGCATTTCTTTGCACGGCTGGGTGTGCCGGTCACAGACCGAACACAACCACCACCTCCTGCCATGCCCGATCCGGTACTACTGCAAAAGCTGCTGAAGAACTCTCAGGTGCAAATAGTCCCCTTGCCGGAAGAAGGATAGTAGGTTTGCAGAAACTGGACGCATCCTTCAAAGCACAGCTTCTACTCGATCAATGGGACCGCTTCTCGCTGGCAGAATGTGAAGAGATCGCTCGTGACCTGGATCGCATCTTGCCTGCCTCGTTCCATTTTCACATCATCAAAACTTGCTCTTTCAGCGATCAGCAGCATCATATCGCCATTTTTGAGTGGGCAGGCCTTCCTGAAGGCTATCATAAGGGGTTTTTCGCCCTCATTCCGGGAGGCCAGGCCACACTGGGTTATGATCGGGAGCAGCCATTTGTGCCAGACGAGCAGCAACAAGAGAGCTGGATGGAGGAGACGCAAAAGACTGGCATGTTCACTGGGACGCTCGCTGCCCTGCTGGATCTAACGATGACGCCCCTGCGCCACATCAGTCTTGAGCCGTTTCTCCTCGAAGTGCTTGCCCTTCCTCTCTCTCCAGCCCCGGTCTTCGATGAAACGCTGGGAAGGGCGGGCGGGTGGACAAGGTCTCCAACACCTATCTCTTATAAGAAAACCCTCCAACGTCTCTCACGAGAAGGACTTCGCTTCCCTACTTCTGATGAATGGGAGTATGCATGTGCGGCTGGTTCGCGCACGATGTTCCGTTGGGGAAATATGACTCCGCCTTTCTCTATCCCCGCTCTCGGCAGTCAGAAAGCGGTTGGATGGGATCTGCATCTCCAACAGAATGGCTTCGGATTGTTGATCGCTCGCTATCCCTATCACTGGGAGTTTTGTGCCGAACCAGGCCTTATGCGTGGCGGCGATGGTGGCACCGCGCTGGGAACAGGGGCTGGGACGTTTGCTGCATGGCTGACGCTGGCTTCAGCTTTCCACAGCCGTGAGGATAGCGAGGATAATTATGGGGTCTATCTCAGGCGCGTATTCTCCCTCTCTTAGCGTTCACCAGGCAAGCAAGCGTATACATCTTTCGCTGATGAATGAATTTGAAATCGGAGTTTTTCAACGATGACACAGCCTCTGTTCGCACAAACAGGCGTGTGGGTGGACCAGGAGCGTGTTTGTGAAGGTTGTGGCGCAGAACTTCTCCCTTCCTCCCTCGCCGGGCTAATCTGTGAACGGTGTCTCGAAGATGGCATTGAGTAGCATGGTCACCATCCACCTGGCAATCATCCAACGAAACCTCCTCAACACGAACATAACCAATCTCCATCTCATTCCGCTTTTTTGTCTCAGGTTTCCCGTCAATCGCCTGACCATAAGAGATTCTGATTATGAAAGATGACATCTTGCCTACGAGATTTCTTTGTGATATCATACTATATGACCATAAACAATATATAGTCACAAAGAAAGACGAAGCATGCCCAAAGCCTTTACTGAACAGGAAAAGGAACTGATCCGCAAGCGACTCCTTGAGCAAGGGTACAAGCACTTTTCTGCGTATGGATTGCGCAAAACCAACATTGAGGAGTTGGCCGAAGCGGCTGGCATCTCAAAGGGGGCCTTTTACCTGTTTTATGCGTCCAAAGAGGCACTCTTCATGGATGTCAGCGAACAGGTCGAACAACGTTTTCGTCAGGAGCTCTTCGCGATGGTCGATGTGCCAGGGCCTTCGCCCCGAGCCCGCCTGTTCGCGCTTTTGCAAAAGGCCTTTCGCCTCGTGAAAACGCTTCCCCTCTTGCAGTCTCTCAGGAGCAGTGATTATGATCTGATCTTTCGGAGGGTGCCTCCAGAAATATTCCAGGAGCACCTGGCAAACGATCGGGTGTTCGTCAACGAGTTAATCACTCGCTGCCAGAACGCAGGCATCCCTATCCGGGTACAGCCTGAGGAGATCATCCGCTTGCTGTACCCGCTTGTTCTGACTATCCTGCATGAGGATGAGTACACTGGGGCATTTCCCGTAGGCAGCAGTGTCGATGTATTTCTGGAACTGGTCGCGGCTATCTGGCTGGGTGAGATCGAGCTTCAGCTTCAGCCAGCAGGCAATTTTTCGCCCTCGTCTCAAGAAGGAGGCATAGGATGAACTTGCCGATTGAGACCGTGGATCTTGGGAAACGATATGGAAAGGTGACCGCCGTCCAACATCTCTCTTTGCGCGTGGCGGAAGGAGAAATCTACGCGTTCCTGGGCTTGAACGGCGCCGGGAAAACGACAACCATTCGCATGCTGCTGGGGATGATCAAACCTACCTGGGGAACTGCTCAGGTGCTTCACACCCGCGTTCGCCTGGGATGTCGGGAACCCTGGGCAGCGGTCGGATACTTAGTGGAGACGCCACACAGTTATCAGGAGTTAACGGTCTTTGAGAACCTGGAGGTCGCCCGCCGTTTGCATCCTGGCACTGCGCCTGAGGCTGTGAAGCGCATCATCGAGCGCATGGGGCTCGCCGCCTATGCCGACCGGCGGGCCGGTACCCTTTCTCAGGGGAATGCCCAGCGGCTGGGATTAGCCAGAGCGCTGTTGCATGCTCCCCGGCTCCTACTTTTGGACGAACCAACCAACGGCCTGGACCCGGCTGGGATCGTCGAGATTCGTGAACTCCTCCTCGAACTGACCCGCGAACAGGGCGTGACGGTCTTTCTGGCGAGCCACATCCTGGCCGAAGTTTCCCGGCTTGCCCAGCGCATCGGGATTATCCATCAGGGATGTCTGCTTCAGGAGGTCGACGTGGATGAACTTGAACAGAATCGACGCAGGCGACTGCTCTTGCGGGCGCGGGACCCGGAGGCGGCTCGCCTGGCGCTTGCCACCGCCGGGCATCCTGCTGAAATGCTTCGAGACGGGACACTGGAACTCACTGGTAGCCCTTCAATTGAACACCCTGACGACATTGCCAGCCTGCTGGTTCAGGCCGGGGTTCCGCCCACACAGGTGATGGTTGAGGAAGAAGACCTGGAGCAGTATTTCCTCCGCCTGATTGGAATGCATGGAGAACAGAAACATGAATGACCTGACCAATGCTGTTTGGATTGAGTTGCGCAAAGCCACCCGTTCGCGAATGCCCCTGTTCACTGCCCTGGGTGTCCTGCTTCTGGCCTGTGGCCTCGCCTTTTTTATGCTCATCTACAAATATCCCACCTTTGCTCGCAGTAGTGGCCTGATTAGTGCGAAGGCCAACCTTGCAGGAGGCGCCGCCACCTGGCCGTATTATCTGGATCTCCTCGGCCGGGCGATCGCGATTGGCGGAATCCTGTTGTTTAGTCTCGTGGAGAGCTGGGTGGTAGGACCCCATCACCCGGTGAAGTGAGAACGAATTGAAAAAAGTGACGGTCCCTGGCATGATGTGCTTATGCA
>JBDTHH010000151.1:0-16188 GCA_039937055.1 Ktedonobacteraceae bacterium
GCCTGTCAGGTCCTTGTCTTCCATTTCCCACGCGTGATCCAGCGTGTGAAACGCGGTGTGCCGAATCAGATACCGGAGCGGCCAGGTGCGGGCCAGTTTGCCCTGGGCATGGAACGTCCGAATGGCAGTGCGATAGGCGTCGCGGTGCGCTCTCAGGCCTTCGTCGGTCAGCAGCGCGCCGTCAGGAGTGCGCAACCCGAGCTTCGCCGCCCAGTCCTGCTCCGCGCCCAACGTATGCTGGACGATGCGGTCTCGATCCCGCCCGCCCCCGCGCGGACCCTTCTGCAGCTCCGCCGACACGCGCGAACGGACATCGTCGAAAAACGCCCAGCACGCCTGTAGCAGCGTCAGTTCTCGTTCCAATTCTTCGCTCGACACGACATGTCTGTCGCTGCCCGAGAACGCGAACGAGATGCCCCAGAAGTCGGTTGATCCCGTACCCGGATAGTGCTCGACCACGTCGACAGTGGCGATGGCCGCGAACTCCGCACCCATCCCCGCCAAGTTCGCCACCGGTGCGTAGCGTGGAAGGTAGGCTTGTACCCGTTCAATCGCGACCTCCCTGGTCTTCGCACCACGCTCGAGGCCAGGCCAATCTGGTGCCACCGCCACCACCTGCTTGCCTTTTGGACCGATTTCGAGCATCACCCGAAGTTCGTCAGCCATCGATACTGTCATTTGAATCAATTCCGTTCGCTTTTTGACACATAACCATTCGCGCACCTCGATATGCAAGAGGGGGTTTGCCCGTACTTGGAACCAAAAGTCGGAATAGTCTGCTGAACCAGCCTGTAGAGTGCTTCAACAAAGTTCTCTTTGCGGATAGAAAAAAGCAATTTCAAGCAGCATATCTCTCAGAAAGTCATTTCACCGCTTTTCTCTCTCAATGAGGACGTAATTTACAAGTTTTGGAGAAAGTATACCTGATGGAGAGTGGTTTTTCCAGACATCGAAGTGTCAAGTTCCACCCTTCAGTGTAAATTCTCATCCTTTCATGCAAAATTGGTCAGCCCTCCAGTTAATTTACCACTCAGGTGACATTCATGTGGCATAATGAAGATTGCATGCCTCAAACACGCCATGGAAAGGAGAAACATATGGGGGATAGCCTGGATACGATTGCGCAATCTCATATGATTGACTTACCTGCCGGTCGCTTTCATTATATAAGTTGGGGGGCTGAGCGAAGTGAACTGCCCAGTATGCTCTTGCTGCACGGTATTACAAGTTCCGCGCGAAGCTGGGTGCGCGTTGGACCGGCGCTGGCGGACCGCTATCGGGTCTACGCGCTCGATCAGCGTGGGCATGGCGATAGTAGCAAACCGGCGGCAGGAGCATATAGCCTGCGTCACACGGCCGATGACGCCGCTGCGTTTCTAGATGCGCTGGGATTGGAGTGTCCCGTACTGATTGGGCATTCCTGGGGTGGAGCAACGGCGATGGTGCTGGCAAGCGGGGCCGGGTCCCAGAAGCCTGGGCCCGCCTTCTCCCAACTGATTCTGGAGGACCCGGCCCATACCTTTGGTCGTGGCGATCCAGAAGCGCGAGCCGCCTACTATACCAGGGACATTGGTCGTCCCGCGCAGGAATTGCGACCCGAAATCGCCGCCAGTAGCCCCGGCTGGACCGAGGCCGATATCGAGGGCAAGATCGACGCGCTACACAAAGTGACCCGCGAGGCCGTGGTCAGTGTCTTCGCCGACGCCGGCCAGGAAGGGGATCTGCTTCCGCTGCTCGCCAAAATCGCCGTGCCTACACTTTTGATCCGCGCCGATGCGACGCTCGGCACAACGCTGGACGACGCTGCCTGGGAGCGAGCCAGGGGCTATTTGCCCACGCATAGCCGCGCCGTTGAGATTAAGGGAGCCACGCACAATATTCATCGCAGCACATTCGATGCCTTCATGGAGACGGTGAACGATTTTCTGAGTTAGTGGAGAGGGTACAGGATCTGGTAGTAGCTCAGCAACCGTAGGATCTTCGTTCAACCTCTACCTCGGTTCAGCCGGAGTAGAGATCCTTGTTTTCGCTCCGATCGTCTCGCGGTGGAAGCGTTCCAGCAAATGGTGTGCCTCTTCTTCATGCCCTGGCGGCACCAGCACATGGATGGTATCGAACCAGAAGAACTGGCTGTTCTCATGGTGTTTTCTGCGTAGCCATAATTGTGGTGGGTTCGGTTTCATCTTCACGCTAACCAGGGTCAGGAAGAGAGCCTGGAGTGGTATATACAATCCACCCTGCCAGATGGCCTGGTCGCTGTAATTCCTATTGCCTATCGTGATCCTCTTTGGCCCATTGAGCCGCGCGCTATGGCGTCTGCGCGCCTCTCTCAACGCTCGGCCGCCGCTGGATGCAAAGATGCCAACGCTGACAAGCAGCAACATACCTGGGAAGAATAGAATTTGCAGTTGTGTGGTCATGCCGAGGAACAGGATACAGTACACGAAGAACAGAACGTTGATCAGGAGGATAGCGCTGCTCCAGAGCAGAAATGTGCGTTTCGCGGCACCCCAATCCAGCCTGTCGTAAAGGTGCCACTCCTCCGCCGTGTACTCCCATCGTGCCCAATAGTCTGCCCGCCGAGCATCGGAGTGAGACCCACCCTCAAGGCTGGCGCGCGGTTCGTGTGGCTCTTGCATAAGTGTACAACCTCACAATCGAAGATGAATAAATGTACTATTACAGGTTGATAGTATATGTGGTGTTGCTTCTCCTGTCAATAGAGTCATATACGATATAAGCATGTGCGCGCTCTGGCCCCTGGCGCTCATTCACGCATTATGCATGTTTCCCTGACCTCACTTTACAATGACACCTCTATCTGATTTAAACATCCAGATAGAGGTGCCATTGTAAAGTGAGGTTTACCGGTGAAAGGGGCGACTGTTTGTCAACAACCTGCATTTGCTGTGAGGCAAGAGTGGTTGCTGTTTGAACCGTCGGAGTTTAAGCTCACGAAGTTCGTGCGCATACTTATGTTCATGCATCAGATCTAGGAGTTCGCTGGCGGTTCGGGCAACGAATATTCCCACACCTGCAATGCTCAGCGCTCCCATGAACACAAGGAAAAGCTCCAGGAGAACCTGGGGTTGGAGACAAAGGCACAGCAGTACATCGGCACACACTACGAGTATCACCTGGCAGGTAAGTTTTGCTAAGTTCATAGGAGTCCTCCGGTTATACTCTCTGCAACAAAAGTCTCTGAGGCACTACTGATTGCAACGGTCGTATCTATAGCTACCCATTGCTGATGTTGAAGGGTGACTCGAAATCTGTCTCCTGGTCATTGAAAGGCTCCAGGGGTGCGGCATAGGGATGCCGGCGCATGAGGATACTTGATTCCACTACGAGTGCCTGGTAGATCGCCTCCAAATTTTCATCGTAGTCGAAGGGAAGATCATACACAATTTCCTGAATACCAGCCTGGATGGCTAGTATCAAGCAAATGAAGCAGGGACGCAGAGTAGTATACAGGTTAGTGCGCTCTGTGGCAGTGCCATGGCGGGCAGCCAGAGTGATGGCATTCTGCTCAGCATGAACGCAGAGGCAGAAATCGTAACCCTGGTGCCGGGGAGCGTTAGACGCACAGCGGGGACAGCCGCCATCAACGCAATTTTTAATGCCAAAGGGAGTGCCATTGTAACCTGTACTGATAATTCTCTGATCAACGACCAGGAGGGCGCCGACAGCGCTACGGGAACAATTCGCGCGACTTGAGGCCACCCAGGCCATATTCATGAAGTAGTCATCCCACGAGCGTCGAACCATTTTATTTACCTCCCACGCTGCTAATATTGAACGATAGAAGTGAGCAAGCGCTACCGTACTACCGTATGTAAGTGGGTCTTGTTAAAATGACGCCTAGCAGCAGACCGAGAATAAAAGAGACGAGCACAAGGATTACTACTGCATCGATGGGCATGGCTACCTCCGTATCGGTTTACCTTCCTCACATCTGAAGTTGGCCATAAGAGGATTCCCCCACATTTTTGTAACGTACAATTTCATATCTCTGTAAGGAAGTTTAAAATATTTCTGTAGAATAGTCAAGCTTTTGAAAACATAAAAACACATATTTAAAAACAAACAGCCATGATAGCCATAAATAAATATTTTTCAAATTGAGAGAATATTCTGCACCAAAAAAGCCGCGTTCTGCATTCAGAACCCCAGTTAAGATAGTAGAGGAGAACCATAGTTCTCTTTTAATGAAGCAAAGTGAGAATAACTGTGGCTACCGCCCTGAAGCAGTTTCATTGGAATAATCAGTCAAAAAGTGCTAACGCAGACAAGACGATTTAGATATTTTTCTTACTTGACAATCAGAACATTGAAAGTTAACGCTTGACAAATAAATATATTTGTAGGATACTGGTCAACTAAGTACATAAAAATGTTCCTACTAAAAATTAAACAACCAGCTAGCATAAAATATCCGTTTCTTGTAGTGGAGGCAAAAGAACTTATGTTCTGAGCATACTTGGTGTGGTGTTGGCCGTTCAATAACATGGTAGATGGGAGTTGATCTCATTGGATATAACAACAATCACAACATACTGGCAAGAGGTACAAACGATCACCCGCGATCTTCATCCTGGGCGACAACTTTCTACCATTGAACTAATGGAATATCTCAACGAGCATCGGCTTGAGGGCAGTGAGAAGATAACGAAACCTAAGATCAATTATCTACGTACCGAAGGAATACTTCATCCATTGGGATCGAATGAAGGGGGCCGGAGAACAAATTGGCGCTACACAACTGATGATGTGAGGCGTGCCTTGTTAGTGGAGCTATTGAAAACAAAAGAAGAATTAAGTGTGCAAGAGAGCAAAGGATGGCTACGTAGTTTTGAAGAGCAGCAGAGTCTTTCAAAAAGTGCAGGAACGCCATCAAATTCGCAGCCGCCCACTTCAGTCAATTCAGCCTACTCTCTTCTGCGTAATCGCGTTTTAGGGACATTAATATTTGTGTTAGGTTTTGGTAAGGACGACACCTTGCCCATTGATTGCGTGATAGCTATTCGTCCACTAGATGACGCGCGAGAAATAGAAGGCAGCCAGAGGAGTATTTTTGGGTGGCGACAAGCACAGGCACATTTGGAAAATGCGAAATGGTTCCTGGCGGCCTCCGATTCGTCTTCCAAATTATATATTTACTCAGATTTAGCACAACTACAGGCAAAACGAACTGAACTAGCAGATAAACTTCACCAGCACCATTGGTACTACATACCGTTGGAAGATATGCAGGGTCAGTTGTATGAGCTTATTCTGGGCTTGTCAACGGTAGCTACATCGCAGCCAGAGGACGCTACAATTCCGATTCAGCTCAAGAAGTATCCGAGCCTGACAACGCTTCTGAGGGCTGCCTTCATCAATCGGCCAGAAGAAATAAGGGGCGGGACACCACTTTCTGCGATGGTTGAGATTATCGCAATGGCGTCAGACGCGTGGGATTATTGCGTGCTTCTGATACCGAAGGAGGATGATAAAGGAAAGGAATGGCTGGAGATCCAGGAATATAGCTCGCAATTCCCTGCGTACCTGAGCAATAAACGTGTCGAAATAGGAGAATTTCTTACAGGCTGGAGTTATCAATACAATCAGAGCATGATTGTAACATCCACTATTGAAAATGATCCACGTATTGCTTTTTTTAATGAAGAAAATCGCCCGATAGCCGCCATTGCCGTTCCTGCAACTGCTTCAAGACAACGCGTTGTAGGCGCAATTTATGTTGCTCGGCATGCACGGTATGAGCAGAAACAAAAAAGTTCTTCTGAAGAATTCTCAAAGGATGATGAAGCTGAGGGGTTTTCGCCTGAGTTGCTGAAGGGACTGGAGGCTTTTGGGTATATTTGTGGAGATATGATAGCGCGTGAACAGATTGAGATTGAAACATCGCGCAACACAAGCAAATTAGCCATCCAGAGCCTGGTTCAGGAATTTACGGATTTGAGGGGCCTATTCCAGAACGTAGTGAACGAAGTACATACGGGAATCACCCCTGAAAAAGCGTTAAGTAGCTGGATATATCTGCTTGTATTAAATATGCAGACAACCTCACAGGATGTGATAACTCAATGGTTATGTCAACGCGGTATCGAAATCGCGGGAAGATTTCTGGCCACTCGTCTCTGGGACCTGCCACACTCTAGTCCGCTACCGGTTGGTATGTACAAAGATCGATCTGATCGCTATGTATTTGCGATTCTCCTGGCAATTGAACTGCCAGAGAAATTGTATAAGCAAGGGATAACAGCTCTCCGAAAAGAAATGAGTGACTTGCACGTAGGAAGGCTGGCACCCGAATTTTCCCTTTCCACGATCACTTTGCGCTATGAGCATCTACGCCGAGAATTTGTTGATAGGGGAGAGGATACGCTTATCGCTGATATAGCCGAGAGAGCGAAGGAAAAGCTTATTGCAGGTCCATATTTTACGCGAGGCCATGAAGCAATGTACAATGGTGAGCTTGACCGGGCGGTGGCCGAGTTCGAGGGTGCATTGCGCTACGTTCCTGATAGCTGGTATGGCTATAAACATCTCGCTGAAGCGCGTATGCTGCAAAGCACCGATAAATCAATAGGCCTGGCGATTGAGAAATGCCGCGAGGCTGTGCGGCTAAATCCCGATTATGCGTCTGTCCGCTGTTTGCTGGCTGATTGTTTGTCGTATCAAGGGAAGTTTAGCGAAGCTCTTATAGAATATGAAAAAGCTCTGGAACTCGATAGCACGCGCGCAACATTTCTAACACGCTATGGTCTCGCTCTTGCTGCGATGACATCGTCAGAATATAAAGAGACCCTCGCGCAGTTAACATTGCAGGAACCAGAACTTATGCGGCGGCGGCAATACCTTACACAACCCTGGTTGGAAGCAATCGATAAATTTGATCAGGTTCGAAGGCTGCGTATACTAGATAATGAAGATCCAGAAGAAGACTGGAGACGCAGGGCCGATTATTACTACCATCGCGGGTATGCACATCTTCAGGCCGAGCTACTTGACGAGGCTATAGAAGATTTTTCGATAGGCAGAAGACTCGCACCGGATGATTTGCAATTAGCGCAGGCCTATTCTTACGCATTACGTCTTCAGCGGCTCAGGAGAAAGAAAGAGCTATAACGCGAGACAGCCTTTAAAACGGTGCCAATCGTTAAAATTTGCTAAATTATGTAATAGAGGTTTTAGTATGGATGTCCATGTAAGTTCAAGTGTTGTAACGCCAGGAGTATTTGTCCAACCAGCAAGAGCGGATTTGAGAAGTGCTTCAAATGAAGAGGTATTGAAGAATATCTGGGAGGAGGTGGGAGCCTGCTTTGGTTATGCTAAACCCGATGGATGCCGCATCCAGGTTCACAAGCAAGGGGAGGTTGTCCGTCTCTTCAGTCGCTCAGGAAAGGAGTGGACAGCAACCTATCCTTCCATCACTGAGATGCTGCGCACGCGGATAAAGCACGAGCAGGCAATTATAGATACCGAACTGGTTGGTTTTGATCGGGAAGACCGTCATCTATCTCCAGACCGACTCTCCAACGCATCTCGATATCGCTGCTATCTTCTAGATGTGCTTCACCTGAATCAAGAAGATCTCACGCGGCGGCCAATCAGAGAGCGCCTTTCTTTTATGGAGAAGCAGATGGCCGACGTATACAATGATGCGCTTATTTTTGCTGCTTATGAATGGATTGGTTCTCTCAAAGGCTTGCTTCATTTGTATCAGGCATGCAGGCAAAAGGCTAGCTCGGGTTTTGATGGAACGATTATTAAACGACCAGAAGCACGCTACTTCACGAATGCGTTAAAGGTAAAGCCAGAGGAGACTGTTGATGCGGTTGTGATAGGCGCCTACCTTAATGATGAGGAAACCGTGAATAAGCTCCTGCTTGCTGTGCCATCCTACGTACGAAAAACCTGGGTACCCATTGCGCAAGTGGCTGGTAAAGGTGCCTCCTGGAATACGGTCTGGTCGGCATGTCAGCCATATGTAGTCAGCCAGCGACCAGAATATCTGGAAAAGGTGCCTCACACGCCACACGTCTGGGTTGAGGCGAAAGTAGTGGTATCCGTAAAAATCACGAGATTGAAGCTGGGAACCCGCTACCTGGTGCATGCGGATGCTGCCAGAGAATGTCTGCTCCGCGAAGATAAAGGACCCAGGGAGGCGACTTCCTTCGAGGAGGCATACCAGATAGCTTTTTCCAATGGAGAAGCGAAGGAGCGCGAATTTTAGCAAGGAGTGAGAAAACTATGGCATCCATTGAAGAGGCCCTGAATAGCTACCCCCGCGTCTCTTTGACACGGCTGCCCACGCCCTTACAGCCGCTACCACACTTGAGCGATCTCCTCGGTGTGAGCGTGTCTATCAAGCGTGATGACCTGACCGATCTCACCTTTGGTGGAGACAAACCGCGTAAGTTGGAATACGAAGTGGCGCAAGCACTGGCACACGGCGCTGATACTCTGGTCACGTGTGGTAGTAGCCAGAGCAATCACGCGCGGCTGACAACGGCGGCGGCTCGCAAAGTGGGAATGCAGTGCGCGGTGGTGCTCAGCCGCGACTGCTATGAGGCGTTCCAGGGCAATCTGCTGGCGGTGTATCTTATGGGCGCCCAGGTCCACCTGGTCGAGAGCAGCGAGCATTGGCATCTGGAACAACAGATGCGCGACCTCTGTGAAACCTTGCGCTCCCAGGGCCGCGTCCCATACGTCATCCCGGTCAGCGGCACAACGCCCCATAGCTGCCTTGGCTACGTTGGTTGCGGCCTGGAGATAGCCCATCAGGTGGCAGAACAAGGGCTGTACCTCGATGCCATCTACGCACCCTTCGGAACCGGGGGTATTTTCACGGGCCTGCTGCTGGCACTGCGAGCGAAGGGCATCACCTGTCCCCTGATCGGCATCAGCGTGAATCGCCAGCGCGAGCAGTGTCTCGAAAATCTGGAGCAGTGGTGGGCAACGCTATGCCACTTGCTGGAGCGTGATCCCCAACTTCCCCGGATGCCGTTTGAGATCTACGACGAATTCATCGGCCGTGAGTATGGCGATCCCACCGAGGCCTGCCTCGATGCGCTTCAACTCATGGCTCAGACCGAAGGTATTCTCCTGGACCCGGTCTATTCAGGTAAGATGATGTCAGGCTTCTTGGCTCAGCACGCAGCCGGTCGCTGGCCCGCGGGCAGCCAGGTCCTCCTTCTGCACTCGGGTGGCACGCCGGCCCTGTTCGCCTATCATGCGGAAATTAGAGCGCACCTCAGGAAGCGAGGGGTCTATGTTGAGGTGGAGTGATATTAATGAGTGCTGAAGAGCAGACAACTTTCAAGGAGGAAATGAGATGTACCACTTTCTTGTCATTATCGAAAAAGGGAGCAAAAGTTACGGTGCCTACTCTCCTGATCTTCCAGGGTGTGTAGCAGTGGGAGATACACAGGAAGAAGTCGAGAAAAACATGCGTGAAGCGATCACCATGCACTTGCAAGGAATGATCGAGGATCAGGAGCCGATCCCTACTCCACAAAGCACGGCCGAATATATGGACATCACACTTCCTGGCACGGCAGCTTAATGTTCGAGTGCAACTTCTTCCGAGCGTTGAGTCTAATACCTGGGTTTGGTGGTTCTCGCAAGGTTAAAACCTTATATCAATGTGTCTTTCTGCACAAAGTTGCAGCAACATCATATCAAAGCGAAAAAGTCGAATCTCTCAATTCTCTAGCTTGGCGTCTGTTATATACTACTTGTTACTCTTTGATGAAAGTAATGGATTGCTTGAGCTTGCTGCCCTTGAATGGATCTTTCATACCAATCCTTGCTGGTGGGCCAGTCCGGCGTATTTCAGGAAGCGCGGCCAGATTGCTTTTAGCAAAGGTATAGTGTGGATCAATGACCAGTGCGCGTTGCAACGCCGCCTGCGCCTCGTCGTAGCGTTCCTGCATCATCAAGGATATTCCCAGGTTGCCCCAGGGTTGTGGCAAGCAATCACCCATTGCAATAGATGCCTGGAAAGCTTGCTCAGCCTCCTCCCACTTACCAGCCTCCATGAATTGTAAGCCGTCCTGAAAGAGGTCTTCCTGCTCAATCAACTGGTCCAGGGTGAAATCTGAGCCGCGCAGTTTCAGCGTTTTCTTGACCACCTTACGGGCGAACTCCACCTCTTTCTCAAGCTTCTTTGCCAGTTCCGGTTGGATATTCAGCTCTTGCGCGCGTTCATAATCACGAAACGATCTCCCAAAGCGCGAAGTGAATCGACTTGCCATGCCTCGATTGTACCACAACACTGCATCGTCAGGAGCTAATGAAAGCGCCTCTGTATAAGCCGCATAGCTTTGCGGAAAATTCTGGAGCATAGCATGTGCGGTTCCAAGTTGATCCAGCACATTGATGCGCTGCGGAGCACGCTGCGGAAGATAGCTCAACAACAGTTCACCGGTGGCAACCGCCTCAGCGTAGTTTCCTTGAATAATATGCTGTCCCATGAGGTCAAAATATTTGTCGACCGGCGACAAGCTGGTAGTAAACTTTTTCTTGTGTTTGGATTGTTTTGATCTTTTTGACATATATCCCCTCACATGACACTTCTTATGTATGCAGCGTGAAGAAATCATCCTGAGGTCGGTTTACAGCCGATTGGTGATT
The DNA here is from genome assembly GCA_039937055.1 of Ktedonobacteraceae bacterium. GTDB lineage: Bacteria > Chloroflexota > Ktedonobacteria > Ktedonobacterales > Ktedonobacteraceae > JALYTT01. The sequence continues at coordinate 10,642 of JBDTHH010000151.1, forward strand.
GTCACAAATATTTGTGACAATCACCACCGATAAACAGCTCCCCTACACATCCAGACTCGCATTCTTCGCGTGGCTCTCGATGAACCGCTTGCGGGGCGCGACCTCATCGCCCATCAGCATATTGAAGACCTTGTCGGCCTCGACGGCCTCTTCGATGCTGACTTTCAGGACGGTGCGCTTCTCCGGGTCCATGGTGGTGTCCCACAGGGTATCCGGGTTCATCTCGCCCAGACCTTTGTAGCGACCGACCTCCGGCTCTTTGCCATTGTGGCCCGCTTTGTACTCTTCGATCAGGGCGTCGCGCTCCTCTTCGGTGTAGACATAATGCACCTGCTTGCCCATCTTGACGTGGTAGAGCGGCGGCTGCGCGATGTAGAGGTGACCGTCGGTGATCAGCGGCTCCATGTAGCGGAAGAAGAAGGTCAGCAGCAGCGTGCGGATGTGCGCGCCGTCAACGTCGGCATCTGACATGATCACGATGCGCCCATAGCGCAGCCGCGTCATGTTGAACTGATCGCCGATGCCCACGCCGATGGCGGTGATGATGTTCTTGACCTCTTCGTTCTTGAGCATCTTGTCGAGCTGGGCGCGCTCGACGTTGAGGATCTTGCCGCGCAGAGGCAGGATAGCCTGGAAGTGACGGTCGCGACCCTGTTTTGCGCTCCCGCCGGCGGAATCGCCCTCCACCAGGTACAGCTCACAGCGGTCGGGGCGGCGCTCGGAGCAATCGGCGAGCTTGCCGGGCAGCGTGGTATCCAGCACGTTCTTGCGCTGGATCAGGTCGCGGGCAGCGCGCGCGGCCTCGCGGGCCTTGGCGGAGAGCAGGCACTTTTCGATCATGGCCTTGGCCTCGCTGGGCGTCTCCTCCAGGTACTTGGTCAGCATCTCGGCGGTGACCGACTCGACGATGGGGCGCACCTCGGCGTTGTTCAGCTTGGCCTTGGTCTGCGCCTCGAACTGCGGATTGGGCACCTTGACGCTCACCACGGCCGTCAGACCCTGGCGCACATCTTCGCCTGTCAGGTTGCTGTCTTTCTCCTTGAGCAGGTTCATCTTGCGCGCGTAGTCGTTGAGCGTGCGTGTGAGCGCGCTGCGGAAGCCGGTGATGTGCATGCCGCCATCGACGGTGTTGATGCCGTTGGCGAACGAGAACTCGGTGGCGTTCCAGCTATCGTTGTACTGGAAGGCAACTTCGACCTTCACATTGTCGATCTCGCGCGTCGTGCTGACCGGGCGGTTCTGCACGCAGTGGCGATTCTTGTTGAGGTAGCGCACAAACGAGACCAGGCCGCCCTCGAAGTAGAAGGTCACTTCGCGATCAGTGCGCTCGTCGCGCAGGTGGATCGTCATGCCTTTATTGAGGTAGGCCATCTCGCGGAAGCGCTGGGCCAGGATCTCGAAGCTATAATCGCGGGTCTCCATGACCGTCAGGTCGGGCAGGAAAGAGGTAGTGGTGCCACGTCCCTCGGTCGGCCCTAAATCTTGCAAGGGGCTGATGGCGACGCCTTTTTCGTAGCGCTGGCTATAGTGTTTGCCCTCGCGTCTCACATCGACCTGGCACCACTCGGAAAGCGCGTTCACCACCGAGACACCAACGCCGTGCAGTCCGCTACTGATCTGGTAGCCGCCGCCGCCGAACTTGCCGCCGGCGTGCAGGATGGTCATCACCACTTCCAGCGTAGAGAGGCCGGGCCGCTGGTGATGCTCCTCTATCGGGATACCTCGCCCGTTATCCTCGGTGGTCACCGAGCTATCGGCGTGAATAGTGACTGTGACGGTGTCCGCCCAGCCGGCCATCACCTCGTCGATGCTGTTATCAACAACCTCGGTGATCAGATGATGCAGGCCGCGCTGATCGGTCGCGCCGATATACATACCGGGACGGACACGGACAGCTTCCAGGCCTTCGAGAATCTGAATATTCTGCTCGCCATAGCCATCATCATGACCAGAGTTATTCGTGGTCTTCCCATTGCCGTTCCCGTGCCCACTGCCATTGCTGCCAGTATGCAATTGAGCGTCGTCGGCTGCCTGTTCTGCTATTACTGATTCTCTTGTTTTTGCCATAGAGTCCGCACGTTCCTTTTGCAATAACCGTGTATGATATACCGATAGCGAAGCGTTCCCCTGGATGTATTTGTGAACTGATGTTCACACTGTATATAACATGTATGCCCGGCCTCTTTCGTTTCTTAATCAGGTGGGCAAGGGGAAGAGCTTAGCGGGGATAGACCACGCCTGTATATATTTTCTGCTAGAGTAGAGAAAATGCGGCAATGGAGCCACATCTGTGCTCCTTTATTATACCATATTTGTGCCGATTAGCCAAGCAGAGAAGTGGCCTGGGGCGCTGTGCTCACTACCATCGCGGCGCCATCCTGCAAGACGTAGGGAGCGGGTGTATGCCTCGCGCAAACGCGCTCCACCACGTCCCTACGTCGAGGATGTGTGCTATCAATAGCGATTGCCGCTTAAAGGCCCGCTCATCGGGATACCTGGGGCGGACCCACTAGGGATGCCAGACATCGGTCCCATGCCCATACCGGGTATGCCTGGCATGCTTTGCATCGGCATCGGCATCAGGTTAGTGGCGCAGTAGGGGCAGAACGACCAGCGCAGCTCCAGCAAGCGCTCACACTTGGGACAGGCCCGCTTGAGTTTTTGCCCGCAGGAGGGGCAGATCTGGAAGTCGGTCTCGACGCGCGCGTGACAGTTGTTGCAGGTCTGGCGCTCAGTCATCTCCGCCAGCAGGGATTCTTCCTCCAACTGGCGCTCGTAGATCTCGGCCAGCGTCTGACGAGGGCGCACAATCATATATATGAAAAGTCCACCGATGAAGAAGACGGTTACTAATGCAGTCGCAAGAACACGGGTAATAAGATCCTGGGATCGTGAGCTAACATCGCGCCATGTCCACCAGATCAAACTCACCCAGAAAATGACGGTAAAGGCCACCAGAAAGCTCACAATGAACCCCAGCGCCTTGCTCAGGGTATCGAGGAGATTTGTTCCGGTTGCTCCCAGCACAAAAGTCATATTTGCTATCACAGGCTACTGCCCCTTTCAGAATAGACATAGCTTAGCACACTATTACAACGCTTACGCTCAACAAAAAGTCATCCTATAGGACTAACGATATAGGCCTACTATGGGGGATTATCCTCTGCCCTCATTGCTATCCATTACATGAAGATTGACAGACTACTACCGGAACAATATCGTTATTATTCCTCCCGCACGTATCCCCACATGGACAGATTTCGTGTACGGGCGCCGCTGGCCTGCACCCTCTCGCGTTGCGGGCGCCGCCGGTCCCTCTCGCGTTGCGGGCGCCGCCGGTCCCTCTCGTGTTGTCGCCGCTTCGCCTTCTCGCATTGCCCTCTCCCCCGCGCCCTCTTCCTCGCTCCATTCAAGCTGCTCTTGCGGCTCCTCCAATAAGTTTGTCACAAAAGCTTTGCTACACACAAGCCCTGGTCGCACGCTGGCTTCAACGGCATGGTCGAGCGGGTTGTATACACGCACAATCACGCCATCGCCCGCGTTGCTGCGTTTGATTGTGCTCACCACCAGCGCGCGCGGCTCAACCTCCACCAGCGCTGTGCGCGTGGGGAGCCGGCCTTCGTGCTGTTCGGTAACCACCGCGCGCACCGGCAGATTGAATGCCTGCGCCTCGCGCAGCACCAGCGCCTCTTCGGCCGCCCAGTCGCCACTGTGGGAGACCAGCGCGTAGTCAAACTCTTGTCGCCCCAGGCACTGCCCCTCCGGCGTATACTCCATTGGTCCCGCGTGTCCCTGGCGCGTCGAGAGGTCGCCACGCGAGAGCCAATCGATGCAGCGCAGCAGCGTGATGGCTATGGCGACCTGGCCCACCGCGACACCGGTCCCATTACGCAGGATCTCGTATTCGGGCAGCCCCCGGTTCAAGACCCCTAACCCCATCTCCCCATTGCTGGCATCGACGAAGCGCTTCTGCGGGAAGACACTGACCGGCTCCTCCGTCCACTCGCTGACATTCGCAGGGCGCGGTACAGAGATAGGCCGGGTGCGCACCTCAAAGGTACCCTCGGCGGCGGCATGCTCTACGCTATAGGGCACAGGGAAGAGCACGCGCAATCGATGGTCCTTCACTCTATTATCCACTACGGTATGAATATCGACACGCCGCGCCCCCGGCGTGAGCGAGATATCGCTGCTGATGATGCAGACCTCTGTCTCGCTGGCGCGCGCATCGCGAGTAGGTGTACACGTGGCCGGCAACGACCAGCGCCCGCTGACGCGCAGCACGGCGCGCACGGGACCCGCGTTCACCAGTTCGATGCGCGGCGGATCTATCAGCGCGCTCACCAGCGTCTCCTGAGCGGGCGGGCAATAAGTATAGAGATCGCCCACGTCCCCACCATCCACGAAGCGATTCAGGCCCGTGAAGACCGCATCGGTTTGCTTATCGCTTAGCGTCAGGGTACCATTGTCAGGGTTGGCCTCGACGCGGTAGTACTCGTTCTCGATGCTGTGTGGCTGGCAGACCAGCGAACTCACCGGCACGGGCCGCGTCTCTCCCTTGAGGCCGTGCGGATAGAGCCAGAACGTCTTCAGGCCATGAGCCGGCAGGTTGGCAGCCACAAAGTCAATGACCTCCTGCGCCTGGTCCACCACGGCCACCTCCAGCGTATGGATGTCTTCGCGCTGCAATAAGGCCAGCAGTTGCTGCTCGGCGGCGAACAGTTCCTGCTCATCGATGTTCACACGTCCACGGGGGGCGATCATCATCTCGACGCGTTCAACGCCCGGCTCCTGGGTAGCCTCTACATGGATATGCGTAATCTCGCGCGTATCATCGGGCTGGCCCAGTGTCGTCATAATCATATCGTGAGCCATGCCGATAAGCTGCCCGGCCGATTTGATATCTGATAGCGCCATGACAGCAGCGAGCAGATCGCGCAGGATGCGCCGCGTGCCCAACTCCCGCTGCTGCTGGCTGACCAGGTGGTAGAGCATCTGCTCGCCGCGCTCATCAACAATGACCGCGTTGCGCAGCGAGCCGGGGATCTCCACCTCTGTCAGCACGGCGGTTGTGTACGGTCCTGGGGCGGCGTTAAACACCACGATGGGCACCGGCTGGTAGCGCATATGCGATGCCTCGAAGGGACCGATTGTGTGCGTCTCGCGCGCCAGGCTCAGCAGCGCCTGCGTCACGACGCTCTCGCCTATCTGCTGGCTCTGCGCGAAACGTACGCTATTTTCGCGGTGAACCTGATCGACGCTACAGCCACAGATGCTGTCGTGGGGCTGGTTCTGCAAAAGGTAGCGCCAGGCCAACCTGACCAACCCCTGTGGATAGGTGGCTCCCAGTTGCCACGCCCAGGCCGCCAGCGGCTCAACCCAGTGTTCGAGCAGGTGCTCCGTCACAGCGTTCTGCTGTTTGATCCACATGCGCGTGGAGAGAACGGAGGGCAGCAGGTGCGCGTACTGGCTGTCTCGCATCTCGCCGCTCAGGGTCCTGAGTGGCGCCACTCCTGGCTGCTCGCTGTGCGCGCGTATGGTCGCGAT